>JASHYE010000371.1 GCA_030043155.1 Candidatus Acidiferrales bacterium
CCACTTCGCCGATCTTGTAAGTCACACCCGTATAGAACAGGATGCGCTCTGTCGACGTTGTCTTTCCGGCATCGATATGCGCCATGATCCCGATGTTTCGCATCCGGTCGAGTTGGAATTGCCGCGCCATCTGAAAATTTCCCGCCGCCGCGCTTGCGCCTACCAGCGATAGTGCGCGAAAGCCTTATTGGCCTCCGCCATTCGGTGCACATCCTCCTTCTTCTTCACTGCTCCGCCCTTGCTGTTCGCCGCGTCCATCAATTCATCCGCGAGCTTGTCGGTCATATTCTTCCCGGAACGCTGTCGCGCATACAAAATCAGCCAGTGAATCGCGAGCGACTGCCTACGAAACGGATTCACTTCCACGGGAACCTGATAGTTCGCGCCGCCGACGCGCCGTGTCTTCACCTCCAGCACCGGCTTCACGTTTTCGACGGCTTTCTTGAACACCGTCAGCGCGTCGCTACTGGTCTTTTGCGCCACGTTCTCCATAGCGTCGTAAAAAATCCGCTGCGCGGTCGAACGCTTTCCGTCATACATCATGCTCGAAATGAACTTCTGCACCAGATCGCTTCCGTAGACCGCGTCTCCAGCAATCTTGCGCCTTAGAACAAATCCTTTGCGTGGCATTCCGCTTCTCTCCCGCTTCCCTTACTTCTGCGCCTACTTTTGTGCGGCCTTGGGCCGCTTGGCACCGTATTTCGAGCGCCCCTGCTTGCGATTCTCCACTCCCGCCGCGTCCAAAGTTCCGCGAACCACGTGATACCGCACTCCCGGCAAATCCTTCACGCGGCCGCCGCGCACCAGCACAATCGAGTGTTCCTGCAAATTGTGTCCAATCCCCGGAATGTACGTGGTCACTTCCGCCGCGTTTGTGAGCCGCGCACGCGCCACTTTGCGCAGCGCAGAATTTGGCTTCTTCGGAGTCTGCGTATAGACGCGGACGCAAACGCCGCGCTTCTCCGGGCATCCTTCGAGCGCCGGCGACTTCGTCTTCTGCCGCAACTGCTCGCGCCCGTATTTCACCAACTGTGCAAACGTCGGCACTCGTATCCTCCGAAAAATCCAATCTCTATTTGTTTTGCAAGGCTTATGAGGCCCGGCAAACGCGCATTAAGGTGGCAGAACAGAACGAGTCTTGCGACCCCGAAGGAATCGATTCCTGAACCCAATCAAGAACCGATCACGTTACTCCGCGCGGGCGTCCTTAAATTTCAGGAACAATCCGTTTCACTGCGGAGAGCTTCAGACGGCTTTGCGGGGCAGGCGCCCCATTTCGGCCGCTCCCCTTCAACCCCATTCCTTCGTTCTCTGTTCCGGGGCAAGGGAAAACCTGACCACGGTTCGGCAAATCACCCACCTACAAATCGGACAGTATAGAGATTCACCCTGTCGCTGTCAACCCCGTTTTCTCTCTTTCAGTTGGGCTCCGCAGGGGCGGAATTCGGGGGATCCTGATTTTCCATGACTCCGCCTGATGCGAGCGAAACCTAAGCCAGTTCAAACCCCCGTTTTCAGATTGCATCACCAACCGAGGTCCAAGAACCCTTGACAGCCCAGAATCGGAGTGCCTGAAAGTGGGCAATGCCCTGCTAAAAAACTGCGAATCGCTGTCGATTAGACGCGAGCCCATCCCTTTGTTTTCTGCAACTTACACCCATTTCTAATAATTCACGGGTCTGTCGATTAGAATTCCCGCCGCGGTGGGCAAGGTTCGAAGTGCATGAAAAGCGAAAGCCGCCAAACTGGCGGCGCATCCTCATCTCATTTTGGGCCCGCCGATAACAGTTAACCCGTCAAGTACTATGTACTATAGACTAAACAGAATATCAAGCACCTCCACAGATTCGTACCCTAGATTCGTACCCTCGTGCCCGCTGCTTTTGCCGCAGTGCGGCGATGACCCTCGGTTACACAAACCTCGAAGCTTCGGAAACGCACGATTTCTGGAAACAGATGGCCGCACCGGTGCTTTACGCGGCGATTCAAGCTCAATACACTGCTGGTACTCGCGATGATCCTCATCGAAAGGGCAAAGTTGGCTCCGCGAATCGCCGCGCTATGCATTGGCGTAGTCGGCGTCATGAGAATGGCATCGGTGGCGGTGCACGCCGCTCTCCCGCAAGCAGCGGCCCAAATGAAACCGGCACCGCCAGTCGAAATGAACAAAGTCAACGCTGCTGCACTAACCATTGAGCTGTATTCGGTCAAAGTGCGATTCGAGAATGACGGAACCGGAACGCGGCAGATTGACGTTCGCGTGAAGGCAAACACGGCCGAAGGCGTAACGGAACTCAAAACACTTTCCTTTGACTATAACGCGCTCAATGAAAAAGTTTCCCTCGCTTTTTTGCGTGTAACTAAGGCGAATGGCAGCGTCGTGCAAGCAAAGCCGGACGCCCTCGCCGATGCTCCCGCGCCGGTTGCCAAAGATGCGCCTGCATTCACGGAACTTCGCGAGGCGAGCGTCACGGTTCCGGCGATGTCCCCGGGCGACACGCTGAACTACGAAGCTGTGATCTCTACCGTGACGCCCGCGGCGCCAGGAGAATTTTGGTTCGCGCACAGCTTTCTGACTTCGCGGCCGGCCGTAGATGAAGAACTTCAAATCAGTGTGCCCGCGGAACGGCGCGTCTACGTCAAAACGTCTCCGCCATTTTCGCCGAAACTTTCGTCGGCCGGCGGTCGCACAATTTATTCCTGGAGCAGACTAAACGCCGCGCCGGTCGAAGATCAGGAGGGACAGGCGAACCGGCCGACGAAAGCGCCGGACGTGGCGCTCACGTCTTTTGCGAATTGGGATGCAGTTGCGAATTGGCTCGGAGGAATGGAACACAGCGCCGAGACACCCACCGATGACGTCACCAAGAAGTTGAGCGACTTGACCGCTGATCAGAAAACGGACGTGGACAAAATCGAAGCGGTCTACGACTTCGTGGCGAAACAGATCCGCACGATTCGAATCCCCGTGAAGCAAACCGCATCGCAAGTTCATGGCGCAGCAGAAGTGCTTCATGCAGGCTATGGAGATGAGCCCGACAAATGCGCGTTGCTCGCCGCGCTGCTGAACGCCGCAAAATTTCATGCGAGTGTTGCGCTGCTGCCCGCGACAGATAAATTTGATCCCGAGCTTCCCTGGCCGGGCGGAGTCACTCACGAAATAGTAACCGTCACCTCCGGAAAAGACACTTTCTGGATGGATCCAGCCGAAGGCACCATTCCATTTGGAATGTTGCTGCCCGCAGCGCGCGGCAAAGAAGCTTTGATTGCTTCAGCTGGCGCAGCGCGGCATTTTGCGAAAACGCCTCTGGATCCGCCGTTTCCGTCCACACAGACCGTTGAAATCAACGGAAGGGTGACTTCGCTGGGAAAGTTGACGGCGCGAGTCACCTATACACTCCGCGGCGATAATGAAATTGCGCTTCGCACTGCGTTCGAGCGCACGCCGCAGGATCAATGGAACTCCGTGGCGCAGACCGTGGCGAGTCTCGATGGCTTTCATGGGACCGTGACGAAAGCGAATCCAAGCAATCCGACGGAGACACGCGATCCCTTCACACTGGATTTTGTTCTGACCTCGCCAGATTTTCTCGATTGGTCGCAGGCAAAAGCGCTGCTTGCGCTTCCGCTGCCATCATTTGGCTTGCCGGATGCTCCGACGGATTCGAGCAAGCCCGTGGAATTGGGGAGTCCACTCACCGTAACCGTGAAACTGACGCTGGATCTTCCTGTGAACGATTCCGCGCACGTGCCTGCAGGAGCGGGAGTGAAGCGCGCCTACGCGGATTATGAATCGACGTACGCGGCGGACGACCATACAGTCACCGCGCAGCGCATGCTGAAATTCATGTCGCGGGAATTGCCGGCGGACAGCCGTGGCGATTACGCGGAATTTGCCGCGGCCGTACAAGCGGACGAAAGTCAGGGACTTGTGGTTGACAACATTATTCCGGGCGTGCCTGCGGAGGCCACTGCGTCAGAGTTGATGCAAGCGGGAGCGGCGGAAATCCAGGACCGCCATTTTGCGAATGCGCTCGAGCTTTTCGACCAGGTGGAGCAAATTAATCCGCAGCAGCCGAATCTGTGGCTGAGCACGGGCACGGCGCAACTGGAATTGGGAAAGTATTCGGATGCCGAAGCGTCATTTCAAAAGCAAATCGAAGCAAATCCCAAAGATGAATCGGCGAACACGCTCCTGGGCGTCGCGCTCTACGATCAGCAGAAATATGATGGCGCAGAGGCGGCATTCAAGAACCAGCTCGCGCTGAAGCCGCTCGATCCGAATGCGTATCTGTATTTGGGCGCGGTTTACATCGACGAAAAGCAGTTCGACAAAGCGCGGGCGCAACTGGAGAAGGCGTCGGTGCTCAGTCCAGACGACGCCGGCGTTTATGTGCGATTGGGGCAAGCAGACCTAGGACTTGAAAAAAACGAGGATGCGCTCGCGGATTTTGGAAAAGCGGCCACGCTCTCCTCATCTCCGCTCGTCGCCAATGATATAGCGTACGCGCTGGCTGACAAGAAAGTCGCGCTGGATCGCGCGAAGGAGTACGCCGAGGCAGCAATTGATCCCACAGAAAAACTCCTAAGTGAGCTCGATTTGCAGCACATCACCTCCAACGATTTGGTGGCGATGAATGCGTTGCCAGCGTTTTGGGATACGCTGGGCTGGATCTATTTTCAGCAGGGGAAACCGGCGCTCGCTGAACCGCTGATCGAGGCGGCGTGGCGGCTGAATCAGACGGGCGACACAGGGGACCATCTGGCGCAGCTCTATGAAGCGCGCGGCGAAAAGCAATCGGCGGTTCACCTTTACGAGCAAGCGCTTGCCGCGGGGACCGCTTCAAACGAAACACGCGAGCGGCTGAAACGGCTCCTCGGGCCTGCTGCGGGGAGCAATGCTTCCATCGATGCGAGCGTGAAACGCGCGGCGGGTGAGCTGGTTCGCGAGCGGACGGTTTCACTCGGCGCAGCGACGGTTGGCGGAAAGGCGGAGTTCATAGCCTTGCTCGAGCCTGGCGAGCGAGGCGCGGTCGCGAGCGAGGCGAGATTCCTCGCCGGCGATGACCAGCTCGCGGCAATGTCGCAGCGATTTCGCGACGCGAAGTTTCCGGCGATTTTGCCGCCTGGGAGTCGCGCGAGAATGGTGCTGCGCGGCCAAGTAACTTGCTCCGTCAAAACCGCAAAATGCGAATTCGTGTTTGACCGGCCGCGCGATTTGGAATAGCGATAAAACTCAAAAGCAGTTTCGAACCAGAACGGGCTGCGTTGCAAGCAGAGCAAAAACAGACAGCAGATCCTTCGGCACCATAACCCGATGCCTCAGGATGACCGCGAAAAGCGCGGTCAACTCTCTCGGTCGAGGATGAAATCGGGAACTGCCAGAAGAGCGCGGCGGAATTCGGAATCTTTCAGGACGCTGAGGCTGTCTTTTGCGCGGTTGGCGTATTCTACGGCAAGACGGCGCGAGCGTTCGAGCGCGCCAGAATCGCGCACCAACTCTGTGATTTGCTCGGGCCGCACACTCTGGAAACTTTTCTCGCGAAGAACCGCAGCGACCAGTTCCCTGCCCGAACGGTTTCCGGCGTGACTACCACCATTCTGCGAAGTGCCATTTTGCAAAGCGAAGATCAGAGGCAGCGTTACTTTCCCCTCTTTCAAATCGCTCAGAACAGGCTTGCCTAATTTTTCAGACGAAGCGGTGAAATCGAGCAGATCGTCAACGAGCTGAAATGCGAGTCCCGCCTGATGACCATATTCGGCGAGGGCGCGGCGCACGGAATCGTCTGCGTCGGCGAGAACGGCGCCAAGTTCGGCGCATCCGCTGAAAAGACACGCGGTCTTGCGGTACGAAAGGTCCGCGGCTTCGGCTTCGGTGAGGTCGATGCGGTCGAGGCAAGTGAGCTGAAGAAGCTCGCCTTCGACCATGTTTTGTGTGAGGCTGATGAGAATATCCAGAATGACGAAGTTGCGTTCCTGAAGCGCGAGCTTGAAGGACTGCATGTAAAGCCAGTCTCCGGCGAGAACGCTCATGTGATTGCCCCAGCGGGCGTTGGCGGAGGGGCGGCCGCGGCGAGTGTTGGCGCCGTCGATGACGTCATCGTGAACGAGCGTGGCGCTGTGAATCATTTCGACCACGGCGCCGAGGGAAACAGCGCCGCTGCCCTGATAGCCGCAGGCTCCCGCAGCGAGAAGCAGCAACGCGGGCCGCAGGCGCTTGCCCCCGCCTTCGCGAAGATAGCCGCCGATTTCGGCAATGGGCTCGATGGCTTCGCCGGTTTGCGCGGCGATTTCGCGCTCGACGAGGGCAAGATCGTCGCGGACAAGATCAAAAATTTCGCGAACAGTCAGAACGGCGATAACAGCCTCCACGACTGACATTGCAAAAAGCTTGCAACGCCCGTACTTCAGGGGCTAAAGCCCCTTCTATGTTCAAGTCTTCATGTCGTGGC
>JASHYE010000372.1 GCA_030043155.1 Candidatus Acidiferrales bacterium
GACATTTGCTTCACGTTCGCGGCGTTCATGTCGAACACAACGCACTGGTGCCCGCCGCGCATGAGCCGTCGCACCATGTTCGCGCCCATGCGCCCCAAACCCACCATTCCAAGTTGCATCAAACGCTCCTTTGAAGCCTCTAGTTGTCACTCCGAGCCTGCCTGCCGCAGGCAGGGAATCTGCAGTTCGCGTTTTCTTGCAAGACAAAATGCAGATTCCTCATCGCGTCGCTCCTCGGAATGACAGGTAATTGTGGTTTTGTAGCGCCACTCCAAACGTTAAGCCAGCGCCGCGCGCATCAGCTTGTCGAGCGCGGCCAACCCCGCTGGAACGTCTTTGCTCAGATGCACTCGCAATGCGCGCCGGTTGCGCTCCGCGAGCACGGCAAAATCGCCGCGCGCCTGTGCCGCTTTTACGATTCCAAATGTATATTTCTGCCCTGGAACCGGCAAATCCGCGGCATCGTCGCAAGTGATCTGCAAAAATACGCCGCTGTTCGGCCCGCCTTTGTAGGCCTGCCCGGTCGAATGCAAAAAGCGCGGCCCGAATCCGAGGCACGTGGCGACGCGCTTTTTATCGCGCACCGCATGACGGATTTTTTGCAGGCCGGCTTCGTTCGCGTCGTTCATTTCAATGTAAGCCAGCGTCGCGAAATAGTCCCCTGCCTTGATACGCCCGAGATGCGCTTTCAGATAGGCTGCAAGCGATTTGTCATTTCCCGCTGCGCTCGCGAGCGCCGCGGCATTTTTGTCGTCCGCGAAAAGCTTGATTCCATTTTCCTCCAGAATCGGCTGCTCCGCCGGAAGTGCGCCCGTTTTTTCGTACTCGTCCGTCAGATTCCGCGTCGCAACTTTGCTTGCTTCCACGTCCGGCTGATTGAAAGCATTGATGCCGATGATCGAGCCCGCGACCGCCGTGGCAATCTCCCAACGGAAAAACGATTGGCCCAAATCATAAGTATCGCGCAGCGCCATTCGTACCACCGGATGGCCCGCCTTTTCGAGCGCCGCGACTTTCGCATCCTGATTTGTGTCCGGCGCGGATTCGAGGCGCACATATGCGAACACGCGGTCGTTTCCGTAAACCTCCGGCGCGCCGAGTTCCTCGCGGTCAATCGGAATCAGGCCCTTGCCCTGCTTGCCCGTTGACTCCGCGAGCAATTGCTCCAGCCACGCGCCCAAATCTCGAACGCCCGGCGAAGTAATGAGCGTCACTTTGTCGCGTCCGTTCTTCGCCAGCGTTCCCAAGATCGCGCCAAGCACTGCGCCGGGATTTTCCTTCACCGGAACGGAAGAGGCGCACGCTTCGACCATTTCTTCGGTGCGGTCGAGGAATTTGCGCACATCGAGGCCCATAATCGCGCCCGGCACAAGGCCGAAATCCGAAAGCGCGGAATAGCGTCCGCCGATGCTCGGCACGCCATGAAATACCTGGCGGAATTTATCTTTTGCGGCAACCTGTTCAAGCTTCGAACCCGGATCGGTGATGGCGATGAACTGCCTGCCGGCATTTTCTGCGCCGCAGACTTGCTTAGTGCGCTCGAAGAAGTATTCTTTGAAAATATTCGGCTCGAGAGTAGTTCCCGATTTGCTGGAAACAATGAAAAGCGTGCGCTTGACGTCAATCGCTGATTCGCGCGCGCGAATTTCCGCGGGATCGGTGGAATCCAAGACGTGCAGCTCGGGATACCCATCCACTTTGCCGAAAGTTTTGCTCAGGACTTCCGGGCAAAGGCTCGAACCGCCCATGCCTAACAACAGCGCGTGCGTGAATTTCTGCGACTTCGCTTCGGCGGCAATCTGCGTCAGTTGATTCGCGGTCATGATTTGATCTTCGGTGACGCCCAGCCAGCCGAGCCACTTCGATTCATCGGAATTTGTCCACAGAGAAGCGTCGCGCGCCCACAACCGGCGCATTTTCCCCGCGTTTGTCCAGTCATCTAAAGTTTTTTTTACCTCGTTGTCAAAACCCTGCGGCAGCGAATATGTTTGCATCTGCGTTTTCGGCTTCGGCGCCTGCTTCATGGTTCCTTCGACGGCGGCGATGAGCTTTTCGAAAGCGTCCGCAAAGAGCTTCACGCCCTCTTCCACCAAATCGTCTGTCACTTGCTTCATTGAAATTCCCGCACGCGCCAGCGTCTGCATGGTTTCGCGCGCCGCGTCCACATTTTCGGTCAAGCTCGCGCGCACTTTGCCGTGATCGCGAAAAGCATCGAAAGTCGCCGGAGGAATGGTGTTGACGGTATCTTCGCCGATCAATTCCTCGACGTACATCACGTCAGGATAATTCGGATTTTTCGTGCTCGTGCTGGCCCAGAGCAGCCGTTGCGTCTGCGCGCCCTTGGCTGCGAGCGCCTTCCAACGCGGACTCTGAAAAGTCTTCTGATAGTGCGCATAAGCCAGCTTGGCATTGGCAATCGCCACTTTGCCGAGCAAACTTTGCAGCATGGCGCGGTCGCCGGGATTCGTCGTGGTCTTCAATTTATCGTTTGCGATTTTATCGACAGAAGTATCGATGCGGCTGACGAAGAAGCTCGCCACGCTCGCGATCTTACTGACGTCGCCGCCATTTTTCGCGAGCGTCTCGAGCGCCGTGACGTACGCTTCCGCCACTTTCTCATACATCTCCTGCGCGAAGAGCAGCGTGATATTAATGTTGATGCCTTCGCTCAAAAGCTGCTGAATCGCCGGAAGGCCCTCGGGAGTTCCCGGCACTTTGATCATCACGTTATCGCGCTTCACCTCTTTCCACAGCCGCCGCGCTTCGGCAATCGAGCCATTCGTATCGCGTCCGAGAAGTGGAGAAACTTCTAAGCTTACATACCCGTCGCGCCGTTTTGTTTTCTCATACACAGGCTGCAGAATATCCGCCGCGTCCTGAATGTCGCGAATCGCGAGCAACTCATAACGCTGCGTAGCATTCAGCTCCGGGCGCGAATCGAGGGACTTCAGAAAATCCGCGTAGTCCGTGCTACCGGTGATCGCTTTCTCGAAAATCGACGGATTCGACGTCATTCCGCGCAAGCCGTCTTCATCGATCAACCGCTGCAATTCGCCGCTGGTGAGCAGACTTCTGCGGATGTAATCCAGCCAAACGGACTGGCCGTATTTTGTCAGTTCTTTGAGTGGATTCACCGCTCGCGCGCTCTCCTGATTCCTGATCGTTTGCGTTCCCATCACGCATGCTCCTTCCCGGCCCGCGCCGGCAAACTGTACTTTTTCTCGATCGCTTCTATTTTATCAACTCTGCGCTGCAGGCGTTCCTGGCCTTTTTCGTGGCCCCAGTAGCTTGCGCCCAGAAAATTATTCACCAACTCCTGCGCCAGCATCGGGCCAATCACGCGCGCACCCAGCACCAGCACGTTCATATTGTCGTGGTTTACTCCCTGATGCGCGGAATAGGAATCGTGGCACATGCAGGCGCGAATGCCCGGGATTTTATTCGCGGCAATACAAGCGCCCACGCCGCTGCCGCAAATCACAATTCCGCGCTCGACGCGGCCCGCAATCAGGGCCTCGCCAACAGCTTGAGCAAAATCGGGATAGTCCACTGGTGCGGGCCCGTTTGTGCCGAAGTCCGTCACTTCGTGCTTCGCGTCCCGTAGAAATTGTGCGAGCTGATCCTTCAGCAGATAACCCGCGTGGTCCGCGCCCATCCCGATTCGCATCGCTGCCTCACTTTAATGAATCACTTGCCGAGCAATTCCTTCGCTGTGGCCACAACCCGTTCCGGCACAAATCCGAATTTTTTCTGCAATTCTTTCAGCGGCGCCGACGCACCAAACGTGTGCATGCCAATCGTCCCGCCTTTCGGGCCCACGTAGCGTCGCCAGCCCATCGTAGACGCCTGCTCAATCGAAATTCGCGCGGTCACGCCGGAAGGCAGCACGCTCTCGCGATATTCGTCCGGCTGATGATCGAAAATTTCCCACGAAGGCATGCTTACCACGCGCGCGCGAATGCCTTGCGCCTTCAACAGTTCATACGCCTCGACGGCGAGAAACACCTCGCTGCCCGTTGCCAGCAGCAGGAGCTCCGGCTTGCCTCCGTCGGCTTCCGCCAAAATATATGCACCCTTTGCCAATCCGGCTGCGGATGCGTATTTCGAACGATCGAGCGTAGGCACTGCCTGGCGCGTCAGAACAAGCGCCGCTGGCTCATGCGAAAGCTGCAAAATCACGCGCCACGCTTCCGTCACTTCGTTCGCGTCCGCAGGCCGCAGCGTAATCAATCCGGGGATGGCCCGCAGCGCGACAAG
>JASHYE010000373.1 GCA_030043155.1 Candidatus Acidiferrales bacterium
CGTCTTGCGCGCATGCGCGCCGCTGAGCGCCGAGCAGTTCACGCAGAATGTGGTTTCTAGTTTCCCCTCAGTGCGCGACACGCTAGCACACATCATGCTCGCGGAATGGCTGTGGCTCGAACGCTGGCAGGGCCGCTCGCCCGGTTTTCCTTCCGAACAGTTTGCTGACCTCGCTTCGCTGCGCGCGCGCTGGCAAAGAATCGACAGCGATTTGAACGCGCACGTTCGGGGATTGTCAGCGGCGGATCTCGATCGCGTGGTCGAATACAAAAATACGAAGGGCAACGCGTTCTCGAATCCCATGTGGCAGATGCTTCAGCACGTCGTCAATCACGGCACATATCATCGCGGGCAAATCACCACCATGCTGCGCCAGGTCGGCGCCACTCCTGTGACGACAGACCTCATCGCGTTTTATCGCGAGCAGGTTGGCGCGGCGCACAACTAAGCGCGAAAACGGTCGAAAATGGAAATCATTCGCAGTGTCGAATGGATGAAGCAAGCGGCGCGCGCCGCCGAATCCGCGAAGCATCTGGTCGGCTTCGTGCCGACGATGGGAGCGCTGCACGAAGGGCATCTTTCTCTGGTGCGCGCAGCAAAAAAGCAATGCTCTCCGGTGATGGCATCGATTTTCGTAAACCCCGTGCAGTTCGGCCCCGGCGAAGATTTGGAAAAATATCCGCGCAATTTTGAAAAAGACTGCGCGCTGCTCGAATCGCTCGGCGTGGAATACGTTTTCGCTCCCGAGGCTTCGGGAATTTATCCCCCGGGATTCCGCACTTCGGTGCGCGTCGAAGGCCTGAGCGACAAATTTGAGGGCCGCATTCGCCCGGGACATTTTCAGGGCGTGTGCACCGTTGTGCTCAAGCTGCTGGAAATTATCCGGCCGCGCTTCGCGTATTTCGGGCGCAAGGACGCACAGCAGGCGCGGATCGTTCGACAGATGGTTTGCGATTTGAATCTCGACGCGGAAATTGTCGTGTGTCCAATTGTTCGCGAATCTGACGGCTTGGCGATGTCATCGCGCAATGCATATTTGAATCCCGCCGAGCGCCGCGCCGCAACTGTGCTTTATCGCTCGCTTGATGCGGCGCGCCAGCGAATTAAAAATGGGGCGCGTGCTGCGGGAGAAATTCTGGAGGCGGTGAATTCGACGATTGCGTCCGAACCGCTGGCCAAGCTCGACTATGCTGAGCTTGTCGATGCCGATTCATTCGAGAGGGTCGATTTCCTGCGAAACGCCTGCATCCTGCTGCTTGCGGCGCGCCTCGGTTCTACCCGACTGATCGACAATATGTTCATCGACGGGGGTCAGGATTTCACCGTATCCCTCTGAAGCAGCAACATTTAAGAAAATCTCAGGCCCGGATGCGGGCGATCCGGATGCCGTCAGCGATCCTCCGCCCGAAGTCACCTACGCCTCGACGACCGTCTTGAAATTTCAACTACAGTCGCCTGTGCACCTTCGCTGAAGAAGTACGCGCATCGCTAGAAGCAAATCAAATTACTGTTGCGAGACCTGCTCGAGGACTTCGGCGGCGTGGCCTTTTGAGCTGGCGTTGTCCCACACGTGGCGAATTTTGCCATCGGGACCGATCCAGTAGGTCATGCGCACAATTCCGAGAAAAGACTTGCCGAGGAAACGTTTCATGCGGCGCGCGCCGTAGGATTCTATGACTTCGAATTTCGGATCGGAGAGGAGCGCAAAATTCAAATTGTATTTCTCTTTGAATTTTGCCTGGCGCTCGACGGAATCGGCGCTGCAGCCCAAAATCACGGTGTTGAGCTTGTCGAATTGTTTCTTGGCGTCGCGAAACTCGGACGCTTCGTTGGTTCAACCCGGGGTATTGGCTTTGGGGAAAAAATACAGGATCACATTTTTGCCGCGAAAATCCTTGAGCGAAATTTCGCTTCCGTCGTCCGTCTTCGCTGTGAATTCCGGAGCTTTCTGGCCTGCTTTAAGTGGCTCGCTCATGTCGCCCCGCCTTATTATTTCAACGCTACTTTAATAGCTTAAGTAAAATTTCGTTCACAGTTTGGGGATTGGCGCGGCCTTTGGTTTCTTTCATCACCTGGCCGACGAAAAATTTGAAGACGCCTTCGTTCCCAGCGCGATATTTGTCGACGTTCGCAGAATTCTTCAGGATGAGGTCGCGGCAGATTTTCTCGAGGCTTTCGCTGTCGCTGATGGGCGAGAGGCCTTCGGAGGCGATCACTTCGGCGGCAGATTTTCCGGTTTCAAACATTCTGGCAAGAACGCGCTTGGCGATGGCGCCGGTGATTTCATTTTGATCGACGCGGCGTAGAAGGTCGGCGAGGGCCGCGGCGGCGATTGGTGATTGGGAAATTTCTTTGCCGGCATCATTGAGGCAGCGCAGGAGTTCGGTTTGAATCCAGTTGGCAGCGGACTTGGGCGACGCGCCGGCGCGAACGACTGCTTCGAAATAATCTGCTAGGGCCGGAGTGGTGGTGAGAACGCCCGCGTCATAAACGCTGATTCCGAAATCTTTCAAGAAGCGGTCGCGCTTGGCGTCAGCGTCGGAAACAGATTTCGCCTCCGCTTCCACTAGTGAGGCCAATTCGGCGAGAATCGCGGCCTTGAGCTCCGGGGAGACGATGACGGGAAGCAAATCAGGCTCAGGGAAATAGCGATAATCGTGGGCAAACTCCTTGGAGCGCATGGATTCAGTGCGGCCCGCGGAGACGTTCCAGAGGCGAGTTTCCTGCACAACAGATCCGCCGGATTCGAGGATGCCGATTTGCCGTTTGATTTCGTAGTCGAGCGCATGCTTCAAATAACGGAATGAATTCAAGTTTTTCACTTCGACTTTTGTGCCGAATTTGTGTGCGCCGTGCAAACGCACGCTGACATTGCCGTCGCAACGAAGCGAGCCCGCTTCCATGCTGCAGTCGCTGACGGCCGTGTATTCGAGAGTTTGCTTTAGATTCGAGAGATAAGCGTAGGCTTGCTCGGAAGAGCGGATGTCGGGCTCGCTGACGATTTCGATGAGCGGCACGCCGCCGCGATTGAAATCGATGAGACTGTACGGGTGCAACGGATGGTATATCCACTCGTTTAGCCCCTCATGGAGGTTTTTCGCGGCGTCTTCTTCCATGTGCACGCGGGTGATGCCGATGCGTTTGGTTGCGCCGCCGGTTTCAATTTCCAGCCAGCCGCCAGTGGCGAGGGGCAGCTCGTATTGCGAAATTTGGTAGCCCTTGGGCAGATCGGGATAGAAATAATTCTTGCGCGCGAAACGGGAGTGTTCCTGCACAGTGCAGTGAAGAGCGAGAGCCGCTTTGACGGCGAGTTCGAGCGCACGGCGATTGAGAACTGGAAGCGCGCCGGGAAGGCCGAGGCAAACAGGGCAGACGTTGGTATTCGGCGGATTGCCGAATTTTGTGGAACAGGCGCAAAAGGCTTTGGTGGCTGTTGCGAGCTGGACGTGGACTTCGAGTCCAATGACGGTTTCGTAGCACGCGCGCACTTCATCGGAAATTTGCGGGATGTTTTCCTCCGTTGCTGCTGCGCGTTGGCTGGCCGGAGTCATCGAATGGAAGGATTATAGCATTGCGACGAAAGCGGCTTTGGTCGGGACGCCGTGGATCGTCGGACCCGAGGCGGCCAAATTGGCTCATTCCTCGATTTTGGGAGGACTTCGCGCGCGTGAAGAT
>JASHYE010000374.1 GCA_030043155.1 Candidatus Acidiferrales bacterium
CGCTTAATCGACCGGACGATTCGCTATGCAAACACCGGCGAATGGAGAGATGCGCCACGGCTTGTTCAGGATGAGGTGACGCGAGGCAATGGGTCGTGGGATCTGCGAATCTCTTCGTGCCGTAAGAAGCCGCACTGGAAGTATCCGCTCACGATTAGTCACGCAGGCGAATTTTTCCAAATTATCAGCGAAGAGCAAGGCGATACCTTCGGCCCGCGGCCATACGTTTATTTTTTCCGGCGCCTTCCTGTCAACGAAATCATTAAAGGACTCGAAGCGTACGACCCAGGAAACGTACTGGATGAAGAAATGCCCGGATTCGTGGCCACGGTCTATGGCGAGATTCGGCGGCGCATGGCGCGGAATTAGGCGTTCGAAGGCTCAGGGGTCGCTGACGAAATTGCAGCAATGCGCCAAATCGTTTTGAGCTTGAACGAGCGCGGATTCCGGTCCATCGAAGAGCACGTAATGGGAGCTTGTGGTCTTCTCGTGCATGGTGAACGAGAAAAGAAACTTTCTGCCGGAAATATCGTATTGATAGAGTGAAGGCTCCCAAATATCGGTAGCTGCCGGGCTTTGCTCCATGTGGAAGCGGCCGCCGCGGTAAATCTTGCCGAGAACGCCGCCACCGAAGCTGACGTCGCGAATAATCGTCGCGTCAATGGAAGCCAGCTGAGCCGCTTCGGCGTCGATCCAGACGGTGGCGCGGGCGTGAGTGAGCAGCTGAGCGGAGGCATCGCGGGAATGATATTGGGGGTTCGGGTCGAGCTGCAGTTTTTCGAGGGTGCGGCCATCGCGAGTTTCGCGGGCGAGCCAAGTGATCTGGTAGGCATTCAGAACGCTATCAACGAGCCAGGCACGGCCTTGTTGGCGCTTGCGCTGTTTGGCAACGACAGCGAGTTCACGCGGATCGTTCGGATGAACCGCCACCTGCAGAACACTTTCCCAATCATGCAGCTGGCGCTGATAGAGAGTGGCAGAAACCGGCGTGCCGTTCGCGATGAGCAGGAGTTTTAGCGTGCCGCTGCCGGTGGGCACGACGCGAAAGACTCGGTCACCGTTGGCGAGGCTCTCGGAGGTTGCGTGGACTGTCTGACGCTCGGTTCGTTCAAAGGAATCGAGCATGAGATCATCGCGATGCTGATTGGCGATGGTGCGGACCATAAGGTCGTGCACTTGTTCGGCAGTGAGGGGGGTCTGGTCGGGCGCGAGCACCTGTGACGAACCTGACCACTTTGCAGTGCGCGTCGGCTGGGCCGCGATGCAGAACGACACCAGCGGTATGGTGAAAGCAAGTTGGAGCCGAGTCCACATAATGGCGGTTAGCTACACACTTTGGGATTCTGCCAGTTTGCTCGCGGTTGCCATTCTCTGGGCCATTGTAGCTGGTTCAAGTTGGATGCGCTGTGAGTCAATCGGGAAGCGGTAGCCAGATTGTCATCGGTCTGAAAAAGCGATGCGAGCGGGCCCATGAATTCTGGGGAGATGATGAGATAATTGGAACGTCCGATGGCGAAGAACACAAAACTAAAGCTCGGTTTCCGGCAGACGCTGATCACTCTGCGCGAAGCCACATGGCTGGCACTGGATACGCTGCGGACGCACAAGCTGCGGACATTTTTGACTCTCTTGGGCGTAATCCTCGCCGTGACGACACTGGTCTCAGTAATGAGCGTGCTGAACGGCTTGAATCTGTATGTGTCGACGAAACTCGCAAACCTGGGATCGAATGCTTTCATGGTTGATAAGTATGGAATCATCACGAGCTACGAGGCGTACTTGAAGGCACAGAAACGGCCGAACTTGACCCTCGCCGACTATTACGCGATGAAGGAAAATTTGCGGTATGCGCGGAACGTTGCCGGATATGAAGCCACGGTCGCTGACATGCACAATGGGCGGCAGATTGATGAAGACGTGAACTTGCTGGGGGCGACGCCGGAACTTACGCAGGTAGAGAACTTCGATATTGCGGTCGGGCGCGAGTTTACCGAAGAAGATGAGATGCACCGCGCACCGATCTGCATCATCGGACACGATGTGGCGACGCGGCTTTTCCCATCCACAGATCCCGTAGGGCGGGAGATTCGCGCTGGAGAAGAGCAGTATCAGATCGTAGGAGTAGCGAAGCCGCGGGGAACGGTCCTGGGGCAGTCGCAGGACAATTTCGTGATGCTTCCGCTTTCCACCTACGTCGAGGCTTGGGCGCAACCACAAGATACCGTCACAATGTTCGTTCAAGCCATCAGTACCGACGCGATTCCTGCAGCGGCGGATGAGACCCGCGTTTTTCTGCGGGCGCGGCACCATCGAAGATATGAAGACCCGGATGATTTCGAAATTGTCGAATCGTCTTCGATTACAGATCTCTGGAAGAAACTCACGACCAATATTTTCGGGATCGCGGTGTGGCTAACGAGCGTGTTTCTGGTGGTGGGCGGAATCGTAATTATGAACATCATGCTGGCGAGCGTGACGGAGCGAACGCGGGAAATCGGGGTACGCAAGTCGCTCGGAGCACGACGAAAAGACATTGTGATGCAATTCCTGATGGAGTCTTCGACACTGGCGGCGGCGGGAGGTGCATTGGGGGTGCTTTTCGCTGAGGGAGTGACCATGCTGGTGCGAACCACGACGCCGATGCCGATGTCCGTGCCGTTTTATTCGGTTGTGATTGCGCTGCTGCTTTCATCGGCGGTGGGGTTATTCTTTGGAATTTATCCGGCTGTGCGGGCCTCGCGGCTTGACCCGATTGAAGCACTGCGAGCAGAGACTTAGGAGCGCGAGTTGAACCAGGACATTCGAGAAAACTTGTCGTTGGCTTTCGACACGCTGCGGACGCACAAGACTCGCAGCCTGCTGGCGGTTTTAGGCGTGGTGATCGGCGTTGGAGTGATCATCGTGGTGGCCTCGCTCATCACGGGGTTCCGGGCGACAATATCGGAGCAAATTGAAGGCTTCGGCGCCAATACCGCGTGGGTCTCGCGTTACGACGAAGGATCGAATATGTCGAGTTTGCCGGCGAACGAGCGGATGAGGCCACCGCTGACGCTGGGTCAGGGATTGGGGCTTACCTCACAATGTCCGGCAATCAAGGAAGTGGCGATCTCGCTTTACCAGTGGCAGGACGATCATATCGCCACGTACGGAAGAAACCAGGTGGATGCTCTGAACATGAGCGGGACTACGCCTTCGTATATGGAGGTTTACGGCAACGCGGACTTGCAAGCCGGACGCTTTTTTACCGACGCGGAGAACGATGAACGCGCGAAGGTGGTGATTTTCGGGGAAGACGCGGCGAAGGCGCTCTTCCCGAGCGTGCAGGATGCGGTCGGGAAAACGGTGAACCTGGACGGGTCGGACTTTCACGTTATCGGGGTTTTTGAAACGCAGAAGGG
>JASHYE010000375.1 GCA_030043155.1 Candidatus Acidiferrales bacterium
AATTCACGCGGCAATGGGCTTGGGAAAATACCTGGCTGGTGTGGACGATTTGGGCGCTGGTGATTTTTCCGCCCGTGATGGCGTGGCTGACGGTTCCGCATTTGCACACGGTTTATGCGGAAGTGCCCGCGATGGTGATTGTAGCAGTGGCGGTGTGCGGAGCAGGATGGGGAATTTCGCAGGTGTTTTTTGGACTCGCGGTAGAGTCGGTGGGAATTGCGCTGGCGTTTTCGATTATTTTGGGAATTGCGGCGGCGGTGGGCGGATTGTTTCCGCTGATTCGCTATCACGCCGATAAAATTTTTGCTCCTGCAGGAATTGACGTTCTTGTGGGCGTTGCGCTTGTGATTGTCGGCGTGGGGGTTTGCGCGAAGGCTGGACGAAAGCGAGAGTCGGCGCTGGGGCAAGCGGTGGACCCGAACAAGGCGTCGATGATGCGAGGACTGGTTTATTGCATTATCAGCGGAGTGGGGTCAGCGCTGGTGAACATCGGATTCACTTCGGGGCCACAACTGCTCAGTGCGGCGGAAAATTCGGGAGCGGCAACGCAGTGGGCGCCGAATGCCGTGTGGCTGCCGCTGATGGTGGCAGGCGGAATTCCCAACCTTATTTACTGCATTTATCTAGTGAAAAAAAATCGCACCGGCAATCGTTTTGCGATGGCGAAAACGGGAAGCTATTACATTCTGGCGGGGATTATGGGCGTATTTTGGTTCGCGAGCACGCTGATTTATGGGATTGCGGCGGGAAAGATGGGCTCGCTCGGAACAGTGGTGGGCTGGCCGGTTTTCATGTCGATGATTGTGATCACGGCGAGCATTTGGGGCGTGGTGACGGGCGAATGGCGCGGGACGGGGCGGCGACCTCTGCAAATCATGTACGGCGGCGTAGCGGTACTGATCCTGGCGATTATTGTGTTGTCGCGCGCGAGTTGAGGAAGTCAGTGGTCAGGACGAGTGACTAGAAAAAACGGATACACGCGCAAGAAGGCTGCGCGATAGGAAGAGGAATTCCAAAAGGCATAATGTCGCAGCTAAAACCTGCCTGCGGCAAGCGGGCTCCGACCCCCCTAGCAAGATCCCTCACAATTGCGCAACCGGAACGAAGCCGCAGACCTTTCGAAGAACGAAGGTCTGCGCTACAAAGGCCACGGCGAGATTCCCGCCCCAGGCGAGCAAGCTTCGAGCAAAAGCAGCCCTCAGAATGACAACAGAAACCGCCACAAACCGGAGGCTGCGTGCACAAGGAATTTGCAGTCCGCGTGGATAATGAGAAACAATGCAGATTCTCCGGTTTCAGGAGTCCAAACACCGGACCTCGTTGCTTCGCCTGCCTGCGGCAGGCAGGCTCCTCGGAATGACAGTTAAATACTGTTTCGCAGGGTCCTGCTGAAGAGTGCGAAGAAGATGCGTCCTGCACGACCGTTTTGTGGTGGCCGTGCAGGACGGGAAATACGTGTTACTGCTTGCAACAATTAATAATTATTTGACCGTTTTGATCGTAATTGGCGCGCCGGCGAAGACGGTTGGCGCACCAGCGGACTGAGCGGCACGGTTGTATTCCCCGACGTCAGTTCGAAGCGCGTCGTTGAACTGCTTCAGGAAGCCTTCATTTTTGCTAAACATCTCGGCCATCTGCGCTTTCACCAGTGGGCTCGGAGCCTCGCCGTAAGCGCCACCTCCACGGAAACCGGACTGCTGAAGTTGCGTGTGGAAATCCGTGAGGGCGTGGATGTCATCTTCGGAAACGGCATGCTGAATATCCGGATTGTAGACGGCATCCTTAATCGTGTTTAGCGTCTTTTCGAGGTCTCTTCCGCGAGCGAGAATGGGCCGATACTTCGCCTGCTCCTGCTCGTCCTTGCCGGCCTGAACCATCGCACGGAAATCGCCAAGCTCTTTCTCGATTCCGTCGATGCGATTGAGCATTTCGTTCAGCGCACTCATTTGAGCACGGGCTTCTAGGCTCGCCTGTTCCTGAGCGCGGAAGATCGCTGGATCGACGTGGAGATTGGGATCCTGCTCCACGGTGACGGTTTCTGATTGCGTCTGGCCATTGGCGGTGACGGAAACTTTGTAGGTACCCGGCGCGACGCGCGGTCCGCGATTGAAGCTAAAGAATGGATTTGCCTCCGGCGGCCGTTCGCCTGTGTACTGCGTGGGGCCGTCGCAGCTCATGCTCCAGACGAAGCGGTCGATGCCAGCGTCGCCCGGGCCATAATCCGTGGCGACAGGATTTCCGTTTTCATCGGTGACAACGATTTTCACGGGACCCTGGCCTGCGCCTGGGCGACCCATGCCCATGCGCTGTCCTTGCCCTTGTTCACGACCAGCGCCGGACTTGATTTCTGATTTCAGGTAGTAGTCGATGATGACGCCATTTGGCTCGTTGGGCGCGGAATAGCCTCCGGCGCCACCTTCGTCGGTGCGCCAAGTATGAAAAATGACGCCCGGCGCCGACGTGAAGAGATGGAAGTCGCTCGAGAGCACATCAGGAGTCAGCTCTTCGAGCGGGCGAATGTCGTCCAGCACGAAAATGCCGCGACCGTGTGTGGCAACGGCCAAATCGTGCGAACCCTTGACGAATTTCACGTCGAAAACCGCAGCGGTTGGAAAATCGGCTTTCAACGGCTGCCAATGATCGCCGCGATCCTGCGAGTAATAAAGACCGGTATCCGTGCCGCAAACGAGGAAGCCTTTCTTATTGGGATCTTCGCGAACGACATGGGCGGGCGAGCCATCCGGCAGACCGTCGGTGATTTTGGTCCACGTGGCGCCGTAATCGTCGGTGCGATAAACGTAGACGCCGCGATTGTCCAGCATGTGCGCGTCGTAGGTGACATACGCGGTGCCAGCACTGAACGGCGAGACACCTACCTGATAGATGCGGGCCCATTCCGGCGCGCCGGAAATGTTTTTGCCGACTTCGGTCCAAGTCTTACCGCCATCACGCGTGACCTGAACGAGGCCGTCATCCGTGCCGACCCAAATCACGTTGGGATCGGTGGGAGCAAGAGTGATGGTCAGAATCGTGTCGTAGGTTTCGGCGCCGCTGATGTCATGCTGAATCGGGCCGCCGGAAATTTCCTGCTTGGACTTGTCGTTGCGGGTGAGATCGCCGCTAATGGCCGTCCAATTCTTGCCTCCATCCGTCGATTTAAAGACGACATTACCCCCGAGATAGACTTCGTTGGCATCCGTGGGCGAGACAGCGATGGGAGACGTCCAATTGAAGCGATATTTCAGGTCCGCGGGCTTGGTTTCCTCCACGCCGGGAAGATACGGACGGACAAAGTGGCTGACATGCGTCGAAAGATCGAGGCGCTCGATGGACGCGTTCTGTGAATCGCTGTAAACGATGTTTGGATCGCTGGGAGCGGGAACGGCATATTCTCCATCGCCACCGACGACGGTGTACCAACTGCTGCTCATCGCGCGATTGTTATCCAAGTTGGAGGAAGGGCCACACCAGGAGCTGTTGTCCTGCAAGCCGCCGCAAAGATCGAAAGGCTGTTTGCTATCGGCGGCGACCATGTAGAACTGCTCGATGGGCAGAGTGTCGAGAAAGCGCCAGGTTTTCGCGCCGTCGGTGGAAAGGAAGACGCCGCCGTCGTTGCCCTGAATGATACGGTCAGGATTCTTTGGATCGATCCACAGCGTGTGGTGATCGGAGTGAACTCCGCGATCGGCGGGAAATGCCGTCTTGCCGCCGTCGTTGGATTGCATCAAGTTGAAGGACATGAAATAGACCTTGTTTTCGTCATTGGGCGAGACGAGCAATTTGGAAAAATAAAACGCGCGAACGTCGAGGGCGTGATTGTCGCTGACGGCAGTCCACGAATCGCCCATATCTTCTGATTGCCAGAGCATGCCGTGCTTTGCACCGATGAGCGCGTAGACGTGATTGGGATTGGAAGGCGCGACAGCGATTGCGCTGCGACCCCAGGGGCCATCGGGAAGACCTTTTGTTAGTTTTTGCCAAGTATCTCCGCCGTCCGTGGAGCGGTAGATGCCGCTATCGGGACCGCCGTCCATCAACGTCCAGGGATAACGGCGGAATTGCCACATGCAAGCAAATAGCACATTGGAATTATTGCCGGCCATGGCGAGGTCGGAAACGCCGGTGGAATCGTTGATGTAGAAAACTTTCTTCCATGTTTTGCCGCCATCGGTCGTCTTGAAAACGCCGCGATCGGCGTTCGGTCCCCAGGCATGGCCGAGAGCGCCGACGAAAACGGTGTTGGGATCGTGGGGATCAACCACAATCGAAGTGATCTGCTGCGTTTCTTCGAGTCCCATGAACTTCCAGGAGTTTCCGGCATCGGAAGAGAAGTAGACGCCGTTGCCATCGAGAACATCGTTGCGAATGTTGCCTTCACCGGTTCCCACCCAAACGTCACTGGAATTCGAGGGAGCGATAGCTATCGCGCCGATGGATGAGGTTTTGGCGTGTTCGAGAACGGCTTTCCAAGTGAGGCCGCCATCGACCGTTTTCCAGACTCCGCCGCCACCAGCACCAACGTAATAAACGTTGGGATCGCCGGGGATTCCGGCAACAGCGGCGACGCGACCGCCGGCCGTTGCTGGGCCGAGATCGCGGAATTTGAGATTGGCCAGCGGGTCAGGAGCTTTCGATTCGGTGGCGGGTTGATCTTG
>JASHYE010000376.1 GCA_030043155.1 Candidatus Acidiferrales bacterium
ATGACCAGGCCGCAGTCCTGAACAGAGACATGCTTGACCATGCGGACAATGCCGGTTTCCACGTCGACTTCCACTTCGCTCATCTGAACGCCGCCGACGCCGCTGGACATGAGCGCGTTATTCGTGCGACCCATGCCGGTGATAGAAGCAGTGCCAAGTTTGGCGCACGCCTGTTTCCACGGAATGGATTTCGACGGGTCGCCGATGACTTGAATGTTGCCGTTCCACGCTTCGAGTTTGTCTGCGGAAACGCCAAGTGACGGGGCGACTTTGGCGAGGAGTTCATTCAGCGCGCTTGTCGCAGCCATGCGCGTAGAGGTGCTGACGCTGCTGACCGTGACGGAGCCGCCGGATGCGGCGGCGGGCGGATAACGATTGTCACCGATGTTCACTTTCACGCCTTCGAGCGGAAGACCCAGCGTTTCGGCAGTAACGATGTTGATGACGGTGCGCGTGCCGGTGCCGAGGTCCTGACTGCCCATGTTTGTTTCCACGGAACCGTCAGGATGAATGACAACCTGGGCGTTGTTCGCATTGCCGCGGCCACCCCAAGTGTGCAGAGAAGCACCCACTCCGCGCTTGACGGGCCCGGGGCCACTTTGTCCGCGCGGGTGCCACTTGCTCTTCCAATCCATTAACTGCGAAGCAATGGCGAATTCTTCCTGGTACGTTTTGGCGTGCGTGCCGGCGAGGCCGATGTTCTTGAGGTAAAAATCGACGGGGTCCATATTGAGCTTGGCGGCGAGATCTTCCATGGCGCTATTGGAGATGGCGGCCATTTGCGGATGATTCGGAGCGCGCCAGGAACGCGCAGGACCGATGTTCGTCAGAACGGCGGTATATTTCGCGCGCGAATCGGGAATTTGAAAGACGTAAGGCAGCGTGGGCGAGCCTTCGGCCTGAGGGCCTTGGGTGCCCCAGGCATCCGAGTCCCAGGCAACAAGAGTGCCGTCACGCTTCGCGCCAACTTTTACATGCGCGTGCATGGAGGGACGGCAGCCGGCGACCATCAATTCCTGGTCGCGCTCGAGCATCATTTTTACCGGGTGGCCGGTTTTCTTGGAGAGCTGCGCGCAGGCGATGCCCCATGAGTCAGCGGCGAATTTACTGCCAAAGCCACCGCCCATGTATTGGGTGATGACGTGAATGTTGTTGGCGGCAACTTTGATGCCTTGCTGCCCAAGACCATCGACATATTCGCCGGCCATGTCGGTGACGGCTTGGGTGGAAGCCCAGACGGTCAGATCGTCACCGTTCCATTCGGTGACTTGCCCATGAGTTTCGAGGCAGCAGTGGGTGATTACCGGGACGCCGTACGTTCCTTCGATGATTGCGTCTGCCTGCTGAAAAGCCTTGTCTGGATCGCCAGTCACGCGATTGCTGAGCTGCTTGGTGTATTGCGCGCCCGCCTGCTGCGGATTGGTGTCGGCGACAAGATAAGGAAGCTGCTGGTATTCGATCTTCACGGCATCGGCGCCCGCTTCAGCACGTTCTTCGGTGTCGGCGGCAACGGCAACGATTTCCTGCCCTGCCCAGAATGCTTCCTGACCCTCAGGCACAATGGTGACGACGCCCTTGACGCCGGGCATAGCTTCGGCGGCGCTGGTATCAATCTTCGTGACTTTGGCGTGAGCGTAAGGGCAGGTTGCCGTCTTGCCCCAGAGCATTCCGGGGCGGTTAATGTCGTAGGAATATTTCGCGCGGCCTGAGGATTTTTGCGGGCCGTCGATCCTCTTGATGCGCGTGCCAATGAGCGCACGGCGGTTGGCGGGAGGCCAGTGATAGTCAGCCATTAGGCTACCGCTCCTTTCCGTTTGGTCGCGTTCGCGGCTTCGAGGACAGCGTCCTTGATTCCCATGTACGTGCCGCAGCGGCAAATGTTGCCACCGACGGATTTTTCAAGGCCCTCACGTGTCGGGTGCGGCTCGTGATCAAGGTATGCGGTGCAGGCCATTACGAATCCCGGAGTGCAGAAGCCGCATTGCTGTGCGTCGTTGTTCCAGAAGGCTCGCGACATCGCGCTGAGATTTTCGGCGGTTTCGAGGCCCTCAATGGTGGTGATTTCGCGGCCCTGCACGTCAATGGCAAGCGTGGTGCAAGAATAAACGGCGCGGCCATCAATATGCACCGTGCAGGCGCCGCAAGTGGCGCGGTCGCAAACTTTTTTTGCGCCGGTGAGGTCAAGATGGTTTCGCAAGGCGTCGAGGAGCATGACGCGCGGTTCAAGATTGAGCGTTTGCGTTTTGCCGTTGATATTCAGCGTGACTGGAACCTCACCCGGGCCGAGAACTCCTGCTGCTTCTGCGCCGGTTTGTGGGCGAGGCATGGCTTTGACTACGCGGTCGGCGAGAAGCACGCCCGCCGACGCTGCAACGCTGGCGATGCCCGCGCCCTTGATGAAATTGCGGCGTGAAAGATCCGGAGTGTCGTTGCTTTTCGAGCGCTTCGAGCGCGAGCCGTTCAACTTTTCATCGGGCGCGGCGCTGTTAATTGGACGACGCTTATCGTCACCTGACGACATGATGCACCCCCTACGAACGATGGAAAAATCACGCGGGTATCATAGTTTCACGGTGAGTGGAAGTCAAAGGCTTGGGGAAAACCGCGCTGTTCAGCCTGATTTGTCGTGATTGGTAAGGTTTTGACCCTATTCCCATGTTCAAGCGCGCCGTTAGAGAATCTGGAGCCTGACCAGAAAACGTTTTCTTTGTCGAGGACGGTCCCGGTGGAAAGCCAAGTAGCCGCGGCGAAGCGACGTCACGCGTCCACGAGCACACCGCAAATAGCATCCGAACATGCCGTCCAATTCTATTAAGCAATGATGCCGCGCCGGAGCTGGCGCGAAGTTTTCACTTCAATAGAGCGGCAACGGGAATGGGCCTCACGGCCATGAGCGAGAGAGTTCGCGAACTTGGCGGCAGATTGCAGATTGAGCGAGCGAATCCCGGCACGCGATTGCGCGCGAGCATTCCCGGTTCGGGAATTCGCCAGGATTGAGCTTCCCTCCAGCACGGACGATTTGTTCAAGTAAGCCACTCAGATGTTTACCGGACGGGTCCTCAAGTAAAAAATAAAAGACAGAACACGCGCAATTTGAGCCGGGCCAGCGGCAACGCGCTATAATGAGACTTCGCCTTTGCCCTCGGGCGAGTTTCGGGAGTGGTTGTGATGCCAAGGCCACCTTTTTCGCAGGCGCTGAAGAGCGGGCTGCGATTTCGCTGTCCCAATT
>JASHYE010000377.1 GCA_030043155.1 Candidatus Acidiferrales bacterium
CCCGCAGCTTTTTTCTCACGTCGCTCCGGGCGGCGCGCTGGCCGTTCAGATTCCCAGCAGCTTTGATCGCCCCGCGCACCGGCTGTTGCGCGAAATGGCTGCTGCCATCGCGTGGCGGAAGTTGTTTCCTAGCGGCCGCGTTCGTAGCTGGCACGCGCATGACACCGACTTCTACTATGATCTCCTCGCACCGCTCGCCTCTCGCGTGGATATCTGGCAAACAGAATATTTCCACGTGTTGGCAAACGCCGAGGCCATTGTGGACTGGTATCGCGGAACGGGCATGCGCCCCTATTTGAACGCCATCAGCGAAGACGCCGACCGCGAAAAATTCATCGCCGAGTACACAGAAAAAATTCGTGCGGCCTACAAACCTCGCCCTGACGGAAAAATCCTCTTTCCTTTTCTTCGAATTTTCCTGATCGCCTATAAATAACCGCCCCTTCGCCCCAACTCAGTGCCTCCAAGACCGCAATAAATAGCGAAAAGCTTTCGCATTCCTTCCCGTTATCGTGTATTTTGCCAATTCCGATGGAGGCAAAATGAAGAGAACTCGCACCTATTTACTCGCGGCGCTCGCCGCAGCAATCGCAGCTACGCTGCTTTGCGCGACTCCTGCCGCATTCGCACAGGGGTTCACGGTTGAGCAAGCAATGAACTATCCATTTCCGTATGGACTGACCGCGTCATCGCAGGGCGAGCGAATCGCCTGGGTATTTGATTTCCGCGGCGCACGAAACGTGTGGGTAGCCGATGGCCCGGATTTCGCCGCGCGTCAAGTGACCCACTACACCGGAGACGACGGCAACCCAATCGCCAGCCTGCGCCTCACCCCCGACGGCAAAACAATCGTTTACGCTCGCGGCAGCGAAACGAACCAACAGGGCGAGGTCGCTGATCCCACCAGCAACGTGAATCAGCCGGAGCAGGAGGTCTGGGCCGCTGACGTCGACACTGGCGAGCCGCACCTCCTCGGCGCAATGAATTGCAGCTTTGAAGGATGCGAAGACATCCAGATTTCCCCCGATGGCCAATCCGCTGTTTGGTGCGGACCCCACGAGCTATGGATCGCTCCTGTTTCCGGGAAAGATCCTGCGCGCAAGCTCGCCTACATCCGCGGGAACAATTCGCAGCCTCAATGGTCGCCAGACGGCAAAGAAATTGCCTTCGTCAGCAACCGCGGTACCCATTCGCTCATCGGAATCTACACTTTTGGTGACGATACCCTGCACTACGCCGATCCTGGCGTTTTTCACGACATGCTTCCTCGCTGGTCCCCCGATGGCTCCGAACTCGCCTTTATCCGCCTAACCGGTTCGGGAGGAGGATTCTTTTCCACCGGCTTGCAGCCCTGGAAGATCTTGCTCTGGAACGCGGCCGACAATAACACCAAGGAAATTTGGCGCAGCACTAATGATGCCAACGGCTCGTTTCCGAACGAAGGTGACTGGGAAAGTAACGCATTTCAATTCGCTGCCGGAAACCGCCTCGTCTTCGCCTCTCAGGAAGACGGCTGGCTCCATCTCTATTCAATTTCCACTGACGACGGCGCCGCTGCAACCCTGCTCACCCCGGGCGATTATTCGTTCGAAGACGTCTCCCTCACTCCCGATCGCAAGGAACTCGTCTACTCGTCCAACGAAAATGACATCGACCGCCGGCATATCTGGCGCGTCAGCATCGATCATCCCGGACCCGTGGCCCTCACAAAGGGCGACTCCATCGAATGGACGCCGATCACAACCGGCAACGGCCGCTACGTTTTCTGCTTCGGATCCACCGCGACCCAACCTGCTATGCCGTATCGAATCACGTCCCACGGACGCGAAATGATCGCCGCGAGCGCGCTGCCCGCGGATTATCCTTCATCGCAAATGGTCACTCCGCAGGACGTCGTCTTCAAAAGTGGCGATGGCCTCGAAATTCACGGCCAGCTTTTCGTGCCAAAGGGACAATCCGGGCCGCATCCAGGCCTTATCTTCACTCACGGTGGACCCTATCGCCAGATGATGCTCGGTTTTCATCCCATGGACGCGTACAACTACATGTACGCCGCCAATGAATACCTGGCCAGCCGCGGATATGTGGTTCTTTCGGTCAATTACCGCCTCAGCATCCACTATGGCCGCGCCTTTCGACAACCCGCAAATGCCGGCCCGCGTGGCGCCTCCGAGTATCAGGATGTTGTCGCAGGCGCGAAATATCTTCAGTCCCTCCCGTATGTCGATCCGCAAAAAATTGGCCTGTGGGGCGGCTCTTATGGCGGCTATTTAACCGCCATGGGCCTCGCGCGCAATTCCGATATTTTCAAATCAGGCGTGGACTATGCCGGCGTCCACGATTGGAGCGCCTTTTTCGGCGGAAGCGGAGGCGCTGGCGCCTCTGACGACGCCAGGAAAATCGCTTATGAATCCTCTCCGATAGGCTCCATCGACAAATGGAAATCACCTGTGCTGCTGATTCAAGCCGACGACGATCGCAACGTTGCCTTCGCGCAAACCGTCAATCTCGTCCACCTGCTCGACCAGCGCCACCTTCCCTACGAGCTAATCGTCTTTCCTGACGAGGTTCACGATTCCCTGCTCTGGCGCACCTGGGTAAGCGTCTTCCAGGCCACCGGCGATTTCTTTGACCGCACCCTCGTCAAAGGCGAATCAATTCCCCCCGGCCCGGGAAACTAAAGCAAAGGAATTCGCCGCGGCCTCCAATGAGAGGTAGCGGACGCACGTTTTCGCACACGCTCTTTGGTTAGCTGAGCAACTTGGCGGAAGCGTGTGGGAGTCGAACCCACCATTCGGCCCGCGAAGAGTCGAATCGCCGGCTTTGAAGGCCGGGACAGTCACCGGACCATTTTCGCCTCCGCCTGATTATACGGTGATTTCCTGCAGCCATGCTACACAGCGCGGATTCAGCGCTTCGCTGCGGCCACTTTTCTTTGCGCAAGCTCCAGAAGTTTGCTGTTCACGCAGACCTCAAAATAGGGCCGCGTCGTCGGCTCGCCGATTTTCCCGCCGGACTGCAATTCGCGCGTCATCCCGCGCCGCACCACAATCGGCTCGAGCGCATCTCCGAGTGGCAATTCGCCATAATATAACTGCGCGCGGTCCTTGCCCCACGGCATCGGAAAACTTCCGTCCATGGGAAATAGCGAAATTTCGCTCGTCAATTTCTGGAATCCTTCTTCATTCAATTCGATTCCATTCAAATTGAACCGCATCAACAGCTCATCGCCCTCTTCCGCCGCGCCGCCCTCGAC
>JASHYE010000378.1 GCA_030043155.1 Candidatus Acidiferrales bacterium
TCGGTATCTTCAATTCGCAGAATGAAAGTGCCGCCCTCGTGGCGGGCAAAGAGCCAATTGAATAAAGCAGTCCGCGCTCCGCCGACGTGCAAGTAGCCCGTGGGCGAAGGAGCAAATCGGACGCGCGGCTTGGAATCAGGAGACATCGCTAATATCGGCTGTGACGGCCCCTCGAAAAACATTCATCTTAGCGGAAGGGCGTTGAAAAATCGAGTTGCAGTCTGCGGTTCGCGACACTCTTGAGAGGCGGAGAGCCTGTTCTTTTGAGGTACAGACGTACCGTTGCACGTTGCCGACAATGTTCGTATGGTCGAGATTCTACGTGTGTTGTGGGTAAACTGACGCGGCGGTGGGAAATCGCTGCAGAGGAAAGGCACCGGTATGGACGTTGTAGAAAACGTCAACGTGGACGCAGTCCGGATCGCCCGCGAAGATGAAGTTTGCTATTCTCAAAATGCGATCTTTCCAGGTCCAACCGGAGCCTTGAGTTGGTGAATCAGACGAGCATCGTTGGCATCGTCTTGCTAGTTGGCACTCTGCTGCTTTCCGCCTTCTTTTCTTACATGTATGCGCTGAAGCGGCAGATTTATCTGCTGGTATGGGCCGGAGGCTGGCTGCTGGTAGCGCTGACGTCGCTGAGCTTGGTGCTGGGGCCGCGCTCGTCGCATGCAACATCGATTTCCGCAATGGGCGATTGGCTGGTGGCGATGGCGGCGCTGCTGTTCCTGGTGGCGGCGCGGCTCTACGCCCGGTCCAAGATTCCGACGACTGTGGTGTTGGGAATCGCGGTGGCCGCGGGAGCGTGGGCGATCGCGTACTTCGAAAATTGGGTATCCGTGTCGCTTTACCTGGGGAGCGCGCTGCTGTTGTTCATGGTGGCGCGTGTTTTCTGGCAGGAAGGAAGAAAACGCGAGTCGCCTTCGGATTTTCTACTGGGAATCTCATTTATCGCCTGGGGCGCTTTGAATATTGGCATCGTAATGCAAGATAAGTTTGTCCGGCTTCGATCCGCTGACTTCCATCTTGGCTTACTGGTGCCGCAGCTATTTTGCGGCGTGCTGATGGTGATGGCGGTTTATGAGGAAGAGCGCCATCGAATCGAGCGGAATATGCTGGCGCTCTCGAATTTGAATCTTGCCACGTCGAGCTTTATCGGGGGCGAGATTCAAAAAACGCTGGCGCAGGCGCTCGATCGCGTTCTGAATGTGGTGCGAATCCCCTGCGGAGCGCTGTGCCTGCGTTACAACGATAACGATGGGCCAATTTCGGTAGTGACAACAGGCTTGCGCGATGAATTCAGCACAAAGCTGCTGGAGGAGAAGCTCGAAGACAATATCGTAAGGCTTGTTGCCAGGCTTGGCGGACTTGTTGTTCTGCGTGACCTCGGCAAGACCGTCTTGTGGGAAGCACTGGAGAAAGAGCCGTCCTTCAAACGCATCCGGGAACTTCTGCTTGAACAGGACTTGAGGACCGTGGTGGGCATCAGCCTGCAAGCAAAGGAGCGCGTGCTGGGCGTGCTGCTGCTGGGCACGCCGGATAACCGGCAGTTCACCCCCGCGGAATTGCGATTATTGCTGGCGCTGGGCTACCAGATCGGAATGGCGGTCGAAAACAGTTACTTGGTTCAGCAAACTTCGCGACGGAGCGAAGAGCTGCATATTCTGAATGAAATTGGGCAGGCGCTGAGCTCGACGCTCGACAGCGACACTCTGTTTGAAACCATTTATTCGGAAATGCGGCGGCTGTTCGATGTGAACAGCTTCTATATCGCGCTCTATGACCGAGGCAAGCAGCAAGTCCGTTACGAAGTGGAAGTTGAAGATGGGGTTCGGAACCCGAAGCGATCGCGAGCGGCGGGCAAGCGATTGACGGAATACATGATTCGAGAGCGACAACCGCTGCTGATTCGAGGGAACTTCGAGGCAGAAATACAAAGACTGGGGATTGAATCGAGCCGAGGAGCGGGATCCTTTTGCGGCGTGCCACTGATCCTCTACGATCGCGCGATCGGGGCCATGGCCATTCATAGCCAGCGGGAAGGAACATTTGACGAAGGCCACGTGGAGCTGATGCGCGTGCTCGCGAGCCAAGCGGGAATTGCGCTCGAAAATGCGCGGCTCTTCGCGGAAGAGCAGAAGAAATCGCGCCATTTGACGTTGCTCAACAAGATATCGGAGCATGCGATTGAAACGCTCGATCCGGAGCAGATTCTGGTGAAGGTTGCGGAGGAAATTGAGCAGAGCTTGCAGTACGACCACATTGGAATCGGCGAAATTGACTATGCGAACAAAGAAGTAGTGGTGAAAGTAGAGGCGGGGAAAAGGCGAGACGCGGTCGGCCGGCGAATACCGATTGGAGAGGGATTAATCGGACAGGTGGCGCGTACGGGCGAAATCGCGATTGTGCGGCAAGTGAATTCCACAAGCCTGAGACCTGTGCTTCCGGATTCCGCGGCAGGGATCGCTTTGCCTGTGAATTGCGCGGAAAATCTGCTGGGCGTGCTGTACGTGGAATCCTCAGAGGCTCTGGAATTCAACGAGGAAGAGATCCAACTGTTGCGCACACTGGCGGATCTTTTCGCCGGGGCGTTGCACAACGCCAAAAATTTCCAGAAAGCGCAAGAGCAGGCGATCACGGATGGTTTGACCGGAGTAAAAACACATCGCTTTTTGATGGAAGCTCTCTCAAGCGAGTGGAAGCGCTCGACGCGATCCAGCCGACCGTTTTCGCTGGTACTGATGGATCTGGACCGCTTCAAATTTGTGAACGACTTTTACGGACACCTAGAAGGCGACGTTGTATTGCAGCGGGTGGGCTTAATTCTGGAGCAGAATTGCCGGCGCTCCGATATCGTCGCGCGGTATGGCGGCGATGAGTTCGTCATTCTGATGCCGGAGACGAACGTGGAGCAAGCGCGGCAAATCGCAGGCAAGCTGCGGAGCTGGGTGGCGGCGGACCCATTGCTTCGCGACAAGAACATCACAGCCAGTTTCGGCATTGCCTGCTTCCCGATTCACGGATCCACGCCTCAAGAACTGATCCAGGTGGCGGATGCGTCGATGTACCTGTCAAAACATCAAGGCGGCAACGCGGTTTTCACTGCGGAACGGCGCGAGCCCGGGGATGGTTCGGATTGGAAGCGGGATGTGCTTGAGGCATATCTCGGCGTGATGTTACACCGTCAGTTCACCACAGGCCCCGCGGCGTTTGAAGAAATCCGCCAAAAAATCCAACAATTCTCGCAATCGCTGAATGATCGCGGCCAGCCTCCCAGCTTTGAGCGGTTGCCCGCCGTGGTGATGGACGCGATGGCGTCGCTGGCATACGCGGTGGACGCAAAGGACCAATACACACAGGGACACTCGAAGAAAGTGTCGACATATGCGGGACTGATCGCGCAGGCTGCGGGTCTGAAGCCCATTGAGGTGGAAGAGGTGAGGCTCGGAGGGCTTCTTCATGACGTGGGAAAGGTTGGGATTCCTGAAGATATCCTCAACAAAGCGGGACCGCTGGACGCCGAGGAATGGGACACCATGAAGTCGCACACGATTCTCGGATGGCAACTGCTCGAGCCATTGCTCACGCTGCGAAATGTACGGGAAATGATCAAGCATCACCATGAGTTCTTTGACGGTTCGGGATATCCAGACCAACTGGAACGCGACCGCATACCGCTTGGGGCGAGAATCATCGCCGTCGCGGATGCGTATGACACAATCACTTCACCGCGCGTCTACAAACGCGCGCGCGGCGTAGAAGCGGCCCTGGTCGAGATCGAGCGCTGCGCCGGCGCGCAGTTTGACCCGAATCTTGTAAGCCTGTTTCTGGAAACGATTCGGAAGCAGCCGTCGCGAGTGGTTGAAGTTGCGTCTGGTTCCGAAGCGGCCAACGACAATTAACCCCTCGGGTACACCGGCTTTCTTCTTTTATGTATGATTCCCAACGGAGGTTTGGTCTCTTCCATGCAAAAAGCTTCGGTGAAATGGATTGCGCGCGAACAGTTTGAGGCAAAGCTGCCGTCGGGGCATACGGTGAAGATCGATTCCGACAGAGAGCAGAATTCGGCTCCCGGGCCAATGGAGCTTATGCTGGCTGCGTTGGGGTCGTGTACGGCGACGGATGTGGTTCAAATCCTCGCGAAAAAACGGCAAAAGCTCGAGTCGCTGGAGATTTTGATTGAAGGCGAGCGGGCCAAGGAACCACCGACGGTGTGGACAAAACTGGAAATGGTGTACCGGCTGACGGGGAGTCTCGACGAGAAGGCGGTGCGAGATGCGATTCAACTGAGCCTGGATAAGTATTGCGGCGCGGCGGCGACGCTGAAGAAGACGGCAGAGCTCAGCTTTCGTTATGAGATCAACCAGTGAGCCAGGCAATGGGTCAGTTTGAATTTTGAGTCGTTCCCCAGGCTCGACCAGCCGTCGACCTGGGAGGCCCCTTCTTTGTGTCACGATCAAGAAAATTCAAACTGACCCACCACTGTGAGCTAGCTTCGCCTCTGTGAATTCGGCCCTTTCATCGTACAATCTCGGTTGTCACTTCGGGGGCAATAAACGATATGAGTAAACACATAGCGGCGAAAATTACGGGTGTGGCAGGCTACCTTCCGCCGCGAATCGCCACGAACGCCGATTTGGAGAAGATCGTCGAGACTTCCGACGAATGGATCCGCACGCGGACGGGAATTCGCGAGCGGCACTATGTGGAACCGGGCATGGCCGCTTCACATATGGCCACAGCGGCCGCGAACGAGTTGTTGAAAAAGACCAACGTGCGCGCGGAAGAACTGGAGATGATCGTCGTGGCATCGGTCACGCCGGACATGTTGTTTCCGGCGACCGCATGCCTGGTGCAGGATCGAATTGGAGCGGCGAATGCATGGGGATTTGACCTATCCGGCGCGTGCTCGGGGTTTGTTTACGCGCTCACGGTCGGGGCGCAATTCGTGGGCGCGGGAACGCACAAAAAAGTAATGGTCATCGGATCGGATGTGATGACCTCGATCCTAGACTTTCAGGACCGCGCGACTTGCGTCCTTTTTGGTGATGGCGCGGGAGCTGTGCTGCTGGAACCCGCCGAAAACAGCGAGAATGGCATCCTCGATTTCATGCATGACATTGATGGCTCCGGTGGCTGCCACCTCTATATGCCCGCAGGAGGATCGTTGAATCCGCCGTCACATGAGACCGTCGATAAGCGCATGCACTATGTCCATCAGGAGGGGCAGCAGGTCTTTAAGTATGCTGTGCGACGGATGTGCGAAGTGGCATGCTCATTGCTGGAGAGGAATGGCTTCTCCCACAAAGACCTGGCTCTCGTAGTGCCTCATCAGGCCAATATGCGGATCATTCGAGCCATGCAAGAGCGGCTGGGCATCGATGACGCTAAAGTGATGATTAATATCGATCGCTACGGCAATACGACAGCGGCCACGATTCCATTGGGCTTGTGCGACGCGGTGAAAGAGAAAAGGCTAAAAAAAGGG
>JASHYE010000379.1 GCA_030043155.1 Candidatus Acidiferrales bacterium
TGCGGCTATCGTCTCGGTAGTGAAGCAGTATCCCGATGGGAAAATGGACATTCTCACACGGGGCGAAACACCGTATCAGATTAAGGAAGTCTTCGACGACAAGCCGTACTTCGAAGCGGCCATAGAATGCTTCACCGATTCGGCGGAAGTGCAGCCAAGCGCATCCAAAGAGTTGGCGGAGGCTTTTGAGCAATGTCACTGGCTTCTGTTCAATCGCGGGCCGGAAACGCCGCGCGCAAAACCGCGAATGTCTCCGGCGTATACCATGGCCAGCGCGCTTCCACTGCCGCTCGAACAGAAGCAGTTGCTGCTCGAGAACCGCGACGAATCCGAGCGGCAATCCCAGCTCCTCGAGCAACTAAAAGAATGGCTGCCGCAACTCGTCTATCTGAATGAGCGCCGCCAGCACGCGCGCGGAAATGGCCATTCGCTGAATTAATGGGTGCCGAACAGCTCGAATCGTGATTGCGCCGGTCTTTGCACGATTCGCATGCGTCACCTCGGCGGATTATAATGGCTCAGAAGTTGGTCAAGGGGGATCCGGTGGCCAATGAAGCGGCGCGAAGCATCCCGGAAAAGGGCTTGGACAAAATGAGCGCAAAACCGCATACGCTCGGTGAGCTGCGAAAAAGCGAATGGAAAGAGGCCAGGATCGCAACTCGAACTGTAAGGGATGAGTTGCGAGAAAATCTTCTCGCGAAATTGCGCTGTGGCGAAGAGCTTTTCCCCGGTATTCGCGGCTACGACGACACGGTAATTCCGCAAATCATCAATGCCATTCTCTCGCGCCATCACTTCATTTTGCTCGGGCTGCGCGGACAGGCCAAGACCCGCATCCTGCGCGACCTGGTGAATTTTCTGGACGCCGAAATCCCGGTCGTAGCAGGCTGCGAAATCAACGACAATCCCTATCGCCCAATCTGCCGCGCCTGTCGCGAGCGCGCCAAATCCGAAGGCGATGGCATGGCCATTGACTGGCTCCCGCGCAGCCGCCGCTATGTGGAAAAACTTGCAACGCCCGACGTCACCATCGCCGACATCATAGGCGATGTCGACCCCATTCGCGCCGCAAAGGGCGGCCACGATCTCTCGGATGAGTTGACCATTCACTACGGCTTGCTGCCGCGCGCCAATCGCGGAGTTTTCGCCATTAACGAGCTTCCCGATCTCGCCGGCAAAATTCAGGTCGGCCTTTTCAACATCATGCAGGAAGGCGACGTTCAGGTGAAAGGCTATCCGGTGCGTCTGCCGCTGGATGTTTTGCTTGTCTTTACCGCAAATCCCGAAGACTACACCGCGCGCGGGAAAATCATTACGCCCCTCAAAGACCGCATCGGCTCGGAGATTCGCACTCACTATCCGGCTACGCTCGAGGAAGGTATTTCCATCACTACGCAGGAATCCTGGACCCGCCGCGACGCGCACGCCATCGAAATCCCGGCATACATTCGAGAAGTGGTCGAGGAGATTGTCTTCCAGGCGCGCGAAGACAAGCGCGTTGACCGCCGTTCCGGCGTCAGCCAGCGCCTGCCGATTTCGTGTCTGGAAAATGTGGTGAGCAGCGCCGAACAACGGGCCGTTCGAAACGGGGAAAAGACCGCCGTGGCGCGTATCGCCGATGTCTACAGCGCCATTCCCTCCATGACCGGAAAATTTGAGCTGGAATACGAGGGAGAGTTGCGCGGAGCAGAAAACATCGCGCGCGAACTCATTCGCGCCGCCGTGGGAAAAACGTTCACAAAATATTTCAGTGACGCAAATCTTCAGTCGGTGGTCCAGTGGTTTGAAGGCGGCGGCGAATTGAAATTCGCGGCGTCTGGAAAAACAGCCGAGCACTTAGCAGAACTGAAAAAAGTGGACGGCCTTTTTGACCATGCAGCAGCTCTCGGCGTAAGCGCAAAGGATGACCCGGGCGTTCAGGTGGCCGCGGCAGAATTCGTTCTGGAAGGGCTGTGGGCGCACAAGCGCATCAGCCGCAGCGAAGAGCGTGGCTACTACGCTGATCCCCGCAAGATTCCAGAACCACGCGAAACGCAGAACCGCATGCCGCGCCGGCAGTTTAACTAGGCGAAAGGAGGCGCGATGCCTGCTTCAGCCAAAGCTCTTTTTCATCAGACGTGGTTCAACGGCCTGCGCTCGCTGCTGTACGCCTCCGCATTCATCGCATTTTTCGCGTGGATTGCGTTCCAATTGCGCGCATTCGACGGAAGTTTCAGCTTCGCATTGCCCGCCGCAACCGTCGCGCTGGGCATCATTCTCATGCTCGCCGGTGCCGCGCTCGCAATTTCCTGCATCGCTACTTTCGTGATTCGCGGCCGAGGTACGCCGGCTCTCTTCGACCCTCCGCGCCAGTTTGTCGCCATCGGTCCGTATCGCTATGTGCGCAATCCCATGTACATCGGCGGCTTTGCGCTTTTGTTTGGGCTGGCTCTCTCTCTGCGTTCCATCTCGATTCTTCTGATGACCATTGTTCTCATGCCTTTGTGCCACCTGCTGGTTGTGCTGCATGAAGAGCCGAGCCTGAAACGCAAATTCGGCGAAACCTATGAGAATTATCTGGTGACCGTGAGACGCTGGCTTCCGCGCGTCCCGGCCTCACAATCAGGGAACGCGATCCCTTTGCCATGAAATACGTCCGCTACAAAAAACATTCCGGTCAGGAAGCGGATGACATCGATCTGCAGGAACTGATGAATCGCCTCTCTGATTTTCTCCTGCAAAGCGGCTTCGCTTCGCAATATTACGGCTTTCAAGAAATGGACCCGGAGCGCTCGATGGAGCAGCTCCGGCAAGCCATTCTTCGCGCGCTCGAAGAAGGCGATCTTCTCCCTCCGGAAATGATGGAGCAGTTGCTCGAAAATCCCGATATCGATCAGAACCAAAAGCTGCGCGACCTCATCGACCAATTAATCGAACGCCTCACGCAGGAAGGCTACGTTTCGCCTCAGCCTCCGCATGTCACTCCGCCGCCGCAAGAGACTCCGGGAGGCCAGGCGGGCGCGCCCGGCAAACAGGAAATTCACGCACGATTTGAAATCACCGACAAGGCCCTCGACTTCCTTGGATTCAAGACTTTGCGCGATCTGCTCGCTTCTCTCGGCAAGAGCAGCTTTGGACGCCACGATACGCGCGATCTCGCGACCGGCATCGAATCGAGCGGCTCCTCGAAACCCTACGAATTCGGCGACACGCTGAATCTTGATATTCCTGAAACTCTTTTCCATGCCATGCGCCGCCAAAGCGCCGAGGGCCCCGGCGTTCCCGCTTTTCCCCTCGACATTGATTATCAGGACTTGATGGTCCACCAGTGCGAATACCAGAGCTCTTGCGCCACGGTGCTCATGCTCGATTGCAGCCACAGCATGATTCTCTATGGCGAAGACCGCTTCACGCCCGCGAAAAGAGTCGCGCTCGCTCTTTCGCACCTGATCCG
>JASHYE010000380.1 GCA_030043155.1 Candidatus Acidiferrales bacterium
TGAAGATTCTGGATTTCGGATTGGCGAAGGCGCTGGAAAACGACGTTGCGTCGATGGACATTTCCAGCTCGCCAACGATCACGCGGATGGCGACGCAAGCGGGAATTATTCTGGGTACGGCGGCGTACATGTCGCCGGAGCAGGCGAAAGGAAAATCCGTTGACCGGCGGACAGATATTTGGGCGTTCGGGTGCGTGCTGTATGAAATGCTGACGGGAAAGATGGCGTTCACAGGCGAGACGGTGACGGATACGCTGGCGGCGGTAATCAAGAGCGAACCGGATTGGAGCGCGATTCCAGCGAGCACGCCGCAATCGATCCACAGTTTGCTTCAGCGCTGCCTGAAAAAAGATCCGCGGCAGCGCCTCCAATCCATCGGCGACGCGCGAATTGCAATCGACGAAGTTTTGAGCGGCGCGGTGACGCAATCGGCATTGGGAACAACAGCAGGTGGGATAAATCCGCCGCTGCAAGAAAATCGGCGGGCGTGGTTGCCGTGGGCGGTGGCGGTGGTGTGCGCGTTGGTGGCGGCGGGGCTCGCGGCGTATTTATATTTTGGCGTGCCGTTCGAGCCGCGCGAAGGCACCACGCTCGACGTTGTTTTGCCAGATGGCGTGAGCATTGCCACGCGAGATGCGCCCAGTGTGGCGCTTTCGCCGGAGGGCAGAGAAATTGTTTTCATGGGGACCAAAGGGAGTTCGGTGCAACTTTACCTCCGATCATTGAATGAGCCCGAAGCAAAGCCGATCGAAGGAACGGAGAATGGCGCGAGCCCGTTTTTTTCTCCCGATGGGAAATGGATCGGATTTTTTGCGGACGGGAAACTCAAGAAAATTCCCGTCGAGGGCGGCACGGCGCAGGTTCTCACAGATGCCTCGAATCCGCGCGGCGGGAGCTGGGCGAAGGATGGGACGATCATATTTTCTCCGGAATATACGGCGGGTTTGATGAGGGTTCCGGAATCCGGAGGACAGCCGCAGACGCTGGCGATGCCAGATGCCAAGAAGGGAGAGCGAACGTACCGCTGGCCGGACGTGCTGCCAGATGGCAAAGGTTTGATCTTTACGATTGGCATGGAGAACAGCGCGGCGAGCTACGATGATGCGGAAATCGTGGCGTATTCCTTCGCCACGAAGAAAATTCGGGTGCTGACGCACGGAGACATGGCGGTTTATTCGCCGAGCGGATATTTGCTGTATTACCGGGCAGGAGCGCTTTTCGCGGCGCCTTTCAGCGAGAGCCGGATGGAAATCACGGGCGAGGCGGTGCAGTTGCCGGAACACGTGAGCGACGATCCGACGAGCGGCGCAACATACATAGCCGTGGCGGCAAATGGCGTGATGGCGTACCTGAGCGGGAGTTCAGCGACATCCACTCGAACCATTGCGATAACGGATCGCAAAGGAGATTCGCACGTTTTGCCTCTGCCGCCGCGCGGGTATGCGATTCCGCGATTTTCGCCGGATGGCAAACGGCTTTCGCTGATCGTCAGCGACGTTACCAACTTTGCCTCAAACGGCCGAGGCGACGTGTGGATTTACGATTTTGCGAGCGGAAGCATGAGCCGGCTGACGTTTGACGGTACGGATGACTATGACGCGTGGTCGCCGAATGGATCAGAGATTTATTTTGATTCGAGCCGTGGGAGTGGCGGTGGGCTGTATGCGAAGCGCGCGGACGGCACAGGAGGCGAGCAGGCTATTCTGCCGAATGAAGGCAGCTCGTACTTCAATCCGGATACCGTTTCGCCCGACGGGAAGATCATCATATTGACGCAGCCGGGGGGCACTGCGGGCGACCTGTGGATGGCTGCGCTTGGAGACAAACCTGAGGCCAGGCAGCTTAAGACAAATGCAGGAGGCGCGCAGTTCTCACCCGACGGGAAGTACATCGCCTATTCCTCTTACCAGTCAGGCTTGTATCAGGTGTTCGTGGATACATTCCCTATCGGCGGAGGAGAATGGCAGGTTTCGCTGGATGGTGGCAATTATCCGAGGTGGTGCAAGGGCGGGCAGGAGTTGGTGTATTACAATAGCCTGCAACAAAACGATGTGCTGGCGGTCGATGTTGAACTGAAGCCGACATTCCACGCGGGACCGCCGCATGTGTTGTTCCGTCTTCCGCCGTCCGAATTCAGCCCGATGCAAACGAGTCCAGCGGTGAATTACGACGTGTCGGCGGATGGGGAGAGATTTGTTTTCCTGCAGGCGAGCGGCGGGGGCGAGCAGGGATCGGCGACGCTGCGCGTGACGCTGAATCTGCCGGCTGAGATTCGCGGACTAATGAAGAAATAGTCTGGTTCGAGGACGGTGGCGGAACGCGCCAAAGCGGGCACGATTCCGCGCGAGGAGCGTACCGAAAAAGAGCCGGTAAGTCTTACCGGCCCTTTTTTGCGAGTATGTGTGGCTAGAAGGTGATCTGTAACCCTGCCTTCATGACGCGGGGTCCGCTACCAAACAGGGTGGGGTTCGCAAAGCCTGAGCCTGGGGCAATCACGCCGGCTTCATCCACGAACGGGCCCACGCTGCCGAAGTTCGGGTGGTTGAAAGCATTCAGCATGTCCAGACGAGCCTGCAAATTAACGCGCTCACTGAACTTGAATGCCTTAATTACACTGATGTTTGCGACATTGGTATGAAAGTCGCGAGCCGAACCGCGCGCCACATTGCCAAACGGCGTCCCAAAGATGCTGTCAGCTTCGGCGCCGTTGACGATGTAGCGCACCTGGCTGTTCGAAACAACCGTTGCCGCGGGAGCGACGAGCTTTGGATTGAGAGGATTCAACTGATTGTAACTAAGCAGTGTGCCGGGCGCGTCGGCGCAAGCACTGGCGAGAGGGGCGCCAAACGCGCTGGTGAGCGCGCAGGCATCGCCCGCGAAAATGCCGACCTGATCCGCAGGAGCCGACGAGCTGCCGACAAAAGGCCGCGCGGTTTCGTCCAACCCGTTGCCGACGCCGCTGGTATCGAAGCTGAAGTCATACGCCGTGCCGCCGGTGAAAGTATTCAGGAGAATCTGACTGGGGGTATAAGGCTGGCCCGAAACCAACTGGTAGGCCACGCCCACATTCCATCCCCCGAGGACGTGACCAACCACACCGTGCTGCGAACGAAATCCAGGAACAGTCCAGTAGCCCTGAACGGTAAACTGCTGAGGGAAATCGAGTCCGGATATGCCGTGCTCCCCGGCAATAGGGTCGAATGGGTTTTGAGCAAAAGCGTCCGAGTTGCCGCCTGCGAACGTGCTGAAAACGTCGTCGGTGATATTCGTTGATTTGCTCCAGGTATAGCCGGCCTGCAAAGTCAGCTGATTGAATAGCTGGTTGGTTCGCACATCGTTCTGCCAGCCGTCATAGTCTGAGTAAGCATTGTTTTGGAATTCGTTCAGAATTCCTTCGTTGCAGTTCTCCCGGCCAATCGCGTTGGGAACCACAGCCTGACTCGCCGGGCACGGTGTGACACCTGACGGCACTAAATTAGGAAAGCTCGCGGCCAAGCCTGCAACGTATGGATTTCCATTCGTATCCGAGTAAAGGCCCATGCCGTGGTTTCCGACATAACGGCTCTCAACGACAAGGTGTGGATTCACCTGCCGCTGGATACCGAAGGACCACTCTTGCACTTTGTCTGCACCGAAATCCGTTGGAATGGTCGTCTGGGCAAAATCTCTCGGGTCGAACAGGCCGAGTTGCAAGCTCGAAGCCAGTGCGGCCCGGACGTTGGAGCCTGTTGGATCGGCAGGAATGGCAATTCCTGCGGCGGACGACCCGCTAAACGAGTTGAGCAGAACCATGGGCGTCGAGGTGTACATGTCCACAAAAATGTTGTAATAGGACGGGTCAACTGTGAATCGATAGCCGCCGCGGATTACGGTCGCGCCATTACCCGTTAGCCATCCAAGTCCCTGGGGCGTCCAGGCAAATCCCGCGCTGGGGCCAAAGAGATTCTTTTGCGACGCGATTTCCGGAAAAGTTCTGACGGAAAGCGGCAAGGCGGGATTGAAGAAAGGATTAGGGCCGGTCTCATTTTGTTCGGTGAGGGTATGGAAGAGGTTCTCCGGCGAACCGAAATACGTCCATGTCAAACCGAGATTCAGAGTGAGGTTGCTCTTGAGCTTGTAATTGTCGCCTGCGTACAAGAAGAGATCATGTTCGCGAAAATCGAGAATAGGGGTTCCGCTGCCGACGGTGACGGCTGCGGGAGTATTGGCGGCAACAGCATCCCAATCGGCATAGGCGAAGGACCCATTGATTCCCGGGAAGTAGTCATTAATTGAACGCTGGTAGGTGAAATTAACTCCCGCGGTCCACTCACTCTTGCCTTGGAGGTAGCTCCAGTTGTCCTGTCCCTGCCAAGTACCGATGATGCGTCCCTGGGGAAAAGCTCCGCTGGGGCCAAATCCGAGGAAACCGGCGGCTTGAATTGATACGCTGGCGAGGGCGTTCGTTAAATCTCCATCCTGCGGAACCGTGCCAAGCGGGTTGCCGCCGAATTGAACGTTCTCACGCTGGAAGCTGACGCGAAAATCATTGACCATCGTCGAGGTGAAGGTGTGGGTTTCATCCAAGAGGATCGATTGCGTAAGCGAAGGCACGTTGACGGGATAACCTCCGGCCAAATCACCAAACGCGTCGACGTCATTGAGTTTCTGGAAGAGATAGCGCCCGAAAAAGCGATCTGTGTCGCTGACAACCGCGTCCATACGATAATCCCAATCCCACTCATGGGAGCCATCTGGACCAAGGCGCTCCGGCTCTGCGAACTCGACGGCCGGGCACGTGGTGCCGTTCGCGGAGATTGCCGGAAGCGTGTCCGTGGGACCCGTGCCTGCGATGGCAATGCTGCCCGGCACTGGCTGGGGATTGAAAGTGCCGATGGCAAAAGCGGAGTACTTCTCGAATGCCTGTACTGCCGAACTGTTAGGGAAACACGTGGCGAGCTGACCAAGGCCTGTGGTATCCGGCGAAAGCGTTCCGTCCGCCGCAAGGGTATTCGATGAAACGATTTCATTATCGAATCCACCGAACACAAAGACGTGATTCTTCCAAATGGGCCCACCGATGGAACCGCCGGTGAATTCGTCATTAAACCTCGGAGGACCATCCAAAAGCTGGAAAGCCTTTTGGGTCGTGCTGAGAGCATCGACGTAGTTATTCGATTCGGTTCCGAGGATGGTGCCGTGCCACACGTTGGTTCCCTGCTTGGTCACTTCATCGATCACCGAACCCGAGTTTCTTCCGTACTCAGGTCCGAAATTATTCTGGATAACCTGGTATTCCTGCACGAAGAGAGGGCTGGCAATAAATACGCTTGGCCCGCCAATGGAATTGTCATTGTTGTTTTGCCCGTCGATCTGCTGATCGTTCATCCGAGAGCTGATGCCATTGGAGGAAAAGCCAATGCCATTCTCGTTTGAGAAGCTGTCGTCGCGGGACATATTGATTCCGGGGAGATACACGGCCATGTTGTCGAGACCGGAATTGGCATTCAGGCCTGGGAAATTCGTCATTTGTGTGTTGGAAATCGCCGTGCTGATCTGCGCCTGTGTGCTTTCAAGTAAAGGAGGAGCGCCCGAAACTTCGACGGTTGTGGCCGCTGATCCGAGCGTCAGTTTGATGGATCCCAAACCATGATCGGCCGCGGCCGTTACTTCTATTCCTGATTGCGCCGAATTCTGAAAACCGGATTTTGAAAAAGTGAGATTGTATGTGCCGACTGCGAGGCCCGCGACCAGAAATGATCCGGATGATGTGGTGGTAGCAATCGTCTTCGCGTTTGTGGCTGTATTAATGGCAGTGACGGTTGCACCAACGATGACGGCGCCGGACGGATCAACCACGGTGCCTGAGATCGATCCGCTCACGACCTGAGCCGATGCTCGATCAAGCGATACGAGCGAAAAAAGAAAAATTACCGAGAATAGAGCAAGAAACCGAAGCGTCGCATGTCGTCGCATATTCGCACCTTTGAGGTTCATCGTTTGCGTCCTCGTTGCCTTTTGCACGCCGGATGCCAAAAACGCGCATCACACCGATGACGTGCGTAAGATTTTGTGGCGCGAAGATTTAGGGACAGCGCAGCCTTACGAGAGGCTTGTTTTCCAGACTTTTTGAATTATTAAGAATCAGATAAGTATGGCTATTCATATCTGTGTGACGAACGGCCGCGATATGCTTTTTGGTAAGCAGCAGATCTTTTGAGATTCGCGCAGAATTATCACTCGCTGGGAGACGGCGGAAATATTTGGAATCGCATAGCGATGGATTTAGTGGACCGAAATTCGCGTGTTTACAACGGCGAGCGGGGCGGGCGTATAATTGAAGAGCATGAATGCAATTTGAGGAGGAAAAATGACAGACGCTCAGGGAACCGCTCAGGCTGCGGCGTTTAAGCTACCGCCGCTGCCCTATTCGTTCGACGCGCTGGAGCCGTATATCGACGCGAAGACGATGGAGATTCACCACGACAAACATCATGGCGGGTACGTGAACAATTTGAACAAGGCGCTGGAAGGCCACGCCGATTTGCAGAAACTTTCTCTGGAAGACCTGCTGCGGCAGATCAACAAAGTGCCTGAAGATATTCGCACGGCGGTGCGCAACAATGCCGGCGGACACGCGAATCATTCGCTGTTTTGGCCGATCATGAAAAAGGGCGGAGGCGGCGAGCCGAAAGGCGAAATTGCAGAAGCGATCAAGTCGGCGTTTGGCAGCTTCGCGGATTTCAAGACGAAATTCAACGATGCGGCGACGAAGCGATTTGGCTCCGGGTGGG
>JASHYE010000381.1 GCA_030043155.1 Candidatus Acidiferrales bacterium
CGCACATAATGCCGTTCTTTCGCTTTTGTGCGAATGAACCGTCGGTAGACGTCTTCCACCAGGTACGAAGTGCCCCAGTTCAATTGCGTCGCAATCGTGGACATAAACGCCGCCAGGAATCCTGCCAGAATGATTCCGCGCAACGCATGCGGCACGTAATCATTCACAATCATCATGTAGCTCGTCTCGGGATGCGCCAGTCCGGGATAAAGAACGATTGCCGCCAGCGCCGTCAAAATCCACGGCCACGGCCGCACCGCGTAATGCGCGATGTTGAACCACAGCACCGAATACAATCCCTGCTTCTCGTCTTTCGCGCTGAAAATTCGCTGCGCGATGTATCCGCCGCCGCCCGGCTCCGCTCCCGGATACCAGAACGCCCACCATTGAATTCCCAGATACGTCACAAACGTAATCACTGGCAGCGTCCACAGCGTCTCACTCGAAAATCCGTGCGAAAAATCTGGCAGAAACGCCAGCGGGTCTCCGCCTCCATTGCTCGCGCGCATGGCCTCAATTTTGGCCAGCATGTGCGTCATCCCGCCCGCGCCGACAACTCCGAAATACGCCACCACGATCACGATTCCCATCTTCAGCACAAACTGAAACATGTCCGTCCACAGCACGCCTCGCAGCCCGCCGAGCGAAACGTAAATCCCCGTGAACGGAATCAGGAAAAAAATGCACAGAATCAACGCCTGTCCGTTCACTCCCGAAAACATGTGCCCGAAAATCGCAATCATCACCCGCTGAAATCCGTTCAGGAAACGCCAGCCTTGCATCGTCGGACCCATCGTTGTGGCGATGATTCCAATCATCGCCTTCGTCACCCATCCCAGAATCAGGCAATTCATCAGCAGGCCCAGATAAACGGCGCGAAATCCCCTCAAAAAAGCCGCCGGCTTTCCCGCGTAGCGAATTTCCGCGAACTGCACATCGGTCATGAGCCCAGAGCGCCGCCACAGTCGCGCAAACAGAAACACCGTCATCATTCCCGACAGTAGAAACGCCCACCACAGCCAGTTGCCCGCGATTCCTTGCGTGTAAACCAGCCCCGCCACCAGCAACGGCGTGTCTGCCGCAAACGTCGTCGCCACCATCGACGTCCCCGCCAGCCACCACTTCACATCGCGTCCCGAAACAAAATATTCTTCCGTACTTGCGCTTGCCCGCCGCCGGAAATAAATTCCCAGCAACAGCGTGATGACCAGGTAACCGAGGATCGCGGACCAATCGAGAAGTGTGAATTTCATTTGATAGCCGTTAGCGCATGGCTGATTCTTTGGCCGTTCGTTATGTCACAGATATTCGCCCGGCGCAATGCGCTTTCTGCGGGTTCCGTGGCCTTGGCGACGCGCAACTTGCGAATTGCATCGAACTTCTTGAAACGCAACGGAGTCGCAATTTGTCTTCTCCCGTTCAACTCGGCAGAGCTCGCTCGCATTGGGGTCAGCCTCCATGGGAAATCGATTTCCATCCGTCGCCGCACCCGATTCCTGATCAGGTCGACGTCGCGGTTGTCGGTGGCGGCTTCGCGGGATTGGCTGCAGCGGCGTGGCTGCGCCGTCTGGCCCCCTCAAAGAGCGTTGCTGTATTCGAAGCTCAAACCATCGGCTCCGGTTCAAGCGGACGCACGGGCGGGATGGTCCTCGCCGAAACTGCTGCTGGCGATCTTCCCGGCCTCGGCGACGTTCTTGCCGGATTCTCCTCCACGCTCCGTGAACTCGCCATCGACTGCGATCTGCAACTGCGTGGCGCATGGGAGATCGGCCGCAGTAATCCTATCGCCAATTCTCCGATTGACTGGCAGGACTCCGGCAATCTTCGCGTCACCGACGAGCTTCCCGGCGGCACTCTCGACCCCGGCAAACTTGTTTCTGGCTTGGCCTATGCTGCGGAGCGCTCCGGCGCATCGATCATTGAAAATGCGCCGGTAGAAAACGCCCGCGCATCGGGCAACTCGCTTGTTTTGTCCGTTCAGGGAAGGGAACTTCGCGCTTCCCGCGCCATCCTCGCCACAAACGCTTTTTCTCTCGAACTGACCGGCCTCTCACGTGCCGAGCCAAAACTCACTCTTGTCGTCGCGACGGTTCCGCTCGAGCCTGCCGAGCTCGAAGTGCTTGGCCTTTCTTCGGGACACTCTTTTTATACTGTTGACCTTCCTTATCTCTGGGGGCGAGTGCTTCCCAATGCAGGAGTCATTTTCGGGGGCGGCCTCATCGACGTCGAGAGCTGGCGTGACCTCGAAACTCTTGACATCAGCACCGGCAAGCCTGCGGAAGTCATCGCCAAAGTCGAACGCCGCGTCCGCGGACTTCATTCTGCTCTCCGCTTCGTTGGTTTTTCTCATTGGTGGGGTGGACCAGTGCTATTTGCGGAGGACTGGAAGCCTGTCTTTCGCCCGCATTCGAGTCTGCCAAATACCATCACCCTGGGCGCATTTTCCGGTCACGGCGTCGCCCTGTCTGTCTACCTCGGTTGTTGGGCCGCTGAGGCCGCTCTTGGCCGCAAAGCACTGCCGTCTTGGTAGTCGATTTTGCCCCGGCCTTACGCCGTTCCCGTCCTATGTTGACCGTTTGCACAACCAGGTGTCCAAACCGGCCCACCTCCTGCCAATTCCTTTTAACATGGTATCTGGACGGGGTCGTCCACTATGCTTCGCTATGCCTTGCACCGGTTTTGCGCACGCCGGCGCCTCGTCCTTTAGCCCAGGCACTTGCACGCGCACGTTCAGCGGAGGATTCATGTCCGAAGACTCAAGCTCGGGCTCGAGGGCGCCCGATTCGCCTCCGGCCGCCGATCGCCGGAAGCCGTACGTAAAGCCAGAAATCATCTCTGAACCGATTTACGAAACCATGGCTCTCGCGTGCGGCAAAGTACCCGGTCAAAGCTCCGCCTGCAACGCCGCGCCGCGCCGTTCCTGAGGACGAAAGGCCACGCATGCAACTTCCGCCTATATCATCAGAATTCTCAGTCAAGCCGCTCACGAGCCGCTTCTTTCAGACGGCCCTCATCGCCCTGCTTTGCCCATTTCTGATCATCGTGCTTGCTCTGCCTTTGAATGCCACCGAGCAGGTCATCCTCCAGAAATCCACCACGAATCCCCAGACTCGCGCCGCCGAAAATTTCCTGGACGAAGCCAATCCAAATACCGTGAATGCCAACGCGCTCCAGGTCGAATCAGGCCGAAACGCGAATCGCCGCTCCCTCGTGCTCTTCGATTTTTCTGAATTGCCAAACGTCGGCATCAAGAGCGCCGTTCTGACTCTCACAGTCGAAACGGCTCCATCCATCCTCGACGGAACTCGAACCTACGATGTTTATCCTCTGGATAGTTTCTTTGTACAACCCGACGCCACTTGGAAAGCGCGGGTCGCCGATTTGGACTGGGGTGCCGCAGGAGGCGACATCCCTGGGACCGCCACGGCCACGGCTACTGTCAATTTCCGCACAACGCAAGCAAGCTGGACCATTACGTCGGATGTCCAATCGTGGTATTCCGGCAGCGCGGCTGGCGTGCCCGTTCCCAATTACGGCGAGCTGATAAAGGACTCCGCCGAGGGCTCTGCCCTCGACATCACCACGGTTTTCGACTCCAACACCTCCGCCGATCCTCCGGAGCTCGACGTCACTTTCGTCCAGAACGTTAACAGTCTAAGCGCCATTCCCGGAAGTAATCAGGTCACACTGAACTGGACTTACCCTGCGGCTATCGGAACCATCCTCGAGGCCACTACCGGCGTCCTCATCCTGCGCAGCACCTCCGGCGTCCCCGTCGATAAGGGTTCGGTCCCCACCGATGGAACTGCTTACACGCTCTGCTCCACCATTGGCAACGGAACCGTCGTGTTCAACAACACCGGCCTCGCTACCACTTTCACCGACAGCGCCTCTGATGGTTGCGGCGGTCCCACCAACGGCACAATGGCTTACTACAAAGTTTTCACGCAGGATTCCGCGCACAATTACAGCGCCACCGGCACTTCCGCCGATGGCGGCTCGCTCACCGTTCCTGAAGTTGCGGCGATGCCCAGCGCCTCCGAGCCCTACACCTCAAATTGGATGCTCGCCAGTTACAGCACAACTCTCGCGCCGCCATCGCTCTTTCCCGGTCTCGTGGCCATGCTCGGCACCCAGACCGATTTTGTCTTCGCCGTTAATCCCAATACCGGGCTTCGCTCCTACCCTCCCATTTCGCTGGGCGGACCAATTTCCGGGCGTTCGCCAATCATCGATGCCGCCGATTCCTCGCTGGGCGATGACATGATCTACGTAGCCGATCAGACCGGCCTCGCCTATGGCGTCGACACTGATACCGGCCAGATTCTTTGGTCCGTCGATCCACTCAATTCAGGCGGCACGCCCTTTTACGCTGCTGGCGCGCTCGCCGTGAAGAGCTTCGCCAGCTCCATATATACACTTGCGCACGATGTCCTGATTTTTGGGACGCGCGACACGGCCACCACTTCCGGCAACTCCATCGTCGCTGTCGACGGCAATACTGGAGCCACCATCTGGACGGACACGGGGAACACCACCGAAGCCGTCGGCGCGATTCCCAAGATGGACATCATCAACAACACGCCGGCCATTTCTTACACCCAAAACACTGTGTGGGTAACATCGGAGAGCGATGGCGGCACCACTCAGCCCAGCCTTTGGGAGCTCAACCTCAATACTGGCAAGATCGTCGCCACTCTCGATTTAGGCCCCATCGACAGCTCACCCGTCCTCACGCCCGACGGAAGCATTCTTTTCGTCGGCAACAACGCAGGAACGGTCTACGCAATCAATACGGCGACGGCCACGGTCATCACCTCTATTGCAGGCGGCGATGGCGCCATCGTGGATTATCCGGCCCTTGTTGGCTTCTCCTCGCCCTACTCTATTTATTTTTCGGGGACCGCCAGCGTTCACGGCCTCACTTACAGCTCCACCACAAGTACCTTTACTGCCAACTGGAAAACGACCTTCCCGACCCTTACAGGGGGCGCCACCAATACCCCTTCTGCACCCATCGCCATCTTCGGTCTTAACGACGTCTATGTCGGTGGCGCTGATGGCCTGATTCACGAGCTCAACGCAACCACTGGCGTGGACACTCGCGACATCCAGGCCAATATCGGTCAGCCCGGCGTCGTCGGCAATCCCAGCCTCGATGTGACCCTGATGCAGATTCTTGTCTCCACAACCGATCAGCGAATGTATTCCTTTCCGTTCCCCTACTGAGGTGAAGATGATGCCCCTTCCACATTCCTGTCCAGCACGCTCACGCAGCCCGCTATTCGCTGCGTTGCTCCTTTTTGCTGGACTCTGTGGCTGTACTCTCGTTTCTCAACCGCAGGGCACTGACCCGCTCGCTGGCCTCGCTCAGCCCTCCGCTAAAATTGTTTTTTGCAATGTTCCTGGCCCCTCCTGCACTCCTGCAACCAGCTTCTCTATCTCTAAACTTCGCGACCTGAATATCGTTGTCAACTGGACCAAACTGTCCCCGGGCAATCATGCCGAACGCATCGCTGTTGACCACACGGCAGGTGGCCTCTATCAATCGTTCCACAGAGCTTTTATCGTGCCTGAGGGATCCACATCTTTCTCAACGTCTGATGCTCTGCCTGTCGCCGGCGCCTGGATCGCCCAGCGACATCTGACCGGCGCTTGGACGATTCAAGCCTCCCTCGACGGCCAGCTCATCGCCACGCAAACCGTCACTCTCGCTCCCTAACACGTATCTTGTTGCGCGAAATGCCTAACGCTTCTCACTCCCTTGCGTCCAATCAGGCGTATCATAATTCCACGAGGAACGTCGTGAGCCACATCGCCGCTTCTCCGACGCGCGCTGCACTTCCACGAACATGAGAAAAATCTCGCTCGCTTTCGCCGCGGTCGTTTTTTCGCTCGCAACTTTGAATATTCTTCCCGTCGCTCGCGCGGCGCAGGATTCCAAGTCCGCAACTCTCCCGGTGAGCGCTGCGCGCCAAAAAGCGCAGGCCGATATCAGCCTCGGCGACGTCGCCAACCAAAACGGCACCACCGACGAAGCCATCGCCGACTACAAAGCCGCCGTCATCGCCGATCCCAGCGATACCGATGCCCACACGAAATTCCTGCGCGCTTACAACGAAAAGGTCTATGCTTTCCTCACCCCCAAGAAAATCAAGAACGCGAAGAAAAAGCCCACCAAGGAACAGATTGCAGCGAAGCAGAAGAAGGATCAGGCAAAGCGCGCAAAGCTCGAAGCCAAGTACACCAAACTGCTTCTCGCCACTTATGATGGCTGGATCAAGAAAAATCCGCAGCGGCCCATGTTCTACTGGGGCAAAGCCCAGATTCTCGAAGACGAGGACAAAAATCCCGAAGCCATCGCCTTGCTCAATAAAGCACTCTCGATTGATCCTTCTTGCGCGCCTGTTTGGGCCGATCTTTCCGATCTTGCCGCGACTGCCGGCGACGTTTCAACGCAGCGCGCCGACGCCGAAAAAGCCCTCGCCATCGATCCGGGCGACGCCTCCGGCGTGTTTTTCCAATACGCTCTGACGTATCTCACAGCCGATCCTCCCAGGTATCGTCAGCTCGTCGAAGGCCGCGCCGCAAAATATCCGGACGGCTTGGAATTCCTCCTCGTTCTTGCTGCGGAAAATGCTCCTACTGTTGCAGAGGAGGAAGCCGTCTACGAAAAGGTGTACCAAATCTACGGGCCCAATTCCGCGAAGCCTTCCGGTGATGTAATTGAGATCATGGTTGATCTCTTCAACCTATACGCACGGACCGATTCCGTCAAAGCGCTCGCCTTTGCGCAGCAGATGCGAAAGGCCGAAGCCGAAGAGCTGGCCAAGAAAGCCGCCGCTGAAAAGAAGACTCAAACGGCCAGCAAAGATCCCAAGAAGGCTGGCGCCAAACGTCCGAAACACACTTGGGAAGCCATCTCTGATTTTCAGGAGAGCCTCGTCGACGCTCAGTCTCTTATCGCCCAGAAAAAATATGCCGGCGCTCTCACGTTGCTCGACAAGGTGAACTTCAGCGATCAAAACGATCCGATCTCCGACGTCGAGCAGACCCCTTACGATCTCACGAAAGCTGAAGCGCTCGCCGGAAGCGGCGAGAATCAGAAAGCGTACGACGCAGTCAAAACAGCTCTCTTGCCGCAGCCTGACGCCTCGCTTGAAAACGCGCTGCTCGTTTACGGCGCAAAGCTTGGCAAGACCCCGGCCCAGATTGACGGAGACATCTGGCAAACGCGCGAATCCAAAGCCAAGCCGATGGTGCCCTTTGATCTCAAGCAGTACGTCACCGACAAAGAGATCAAACTCGCCGATTATCGCGGCCAGGTGGTCCTCGTGAATTTCTGGTTCCCGGGTTGAGAGTGGTGCCGCGCGGAGTTTCCGCGCTTGGAGCAGGTTCTCGATAAATACAAGGCGCAGAATTTTCATGTCGTCACCATCAACGTCATCGGCAGCCAGGCCGAAGGCGCGGTAAAAATCATGAGCAATTACAGCTTCGTTGCGCTCAAGAATCCGGGCGGCGATTGGGATTGGGCAGGAAAAAACTACGGCGTCCGCGGCACGCCCACCAGCTTCCTGATCGATCCCAAGGGCAACATCGTCTTCAACGTGCCCGGACTCGAATCCATCGAATCCACGAAGCTCTGCGACGAAGAAGTCGCCGGCCTGCTCAAATGGTCTCAGAGCGCTAGCGCCAATTCCGATCGCGCCGCGGCGCCCGCCGCAAAGACCCAGCCGTGAGCCCAACGAGTGGGCTTCGGATCGCTACATTAGGCTTATGCCGCGTGGTAGGTCGCCGCAAAAGTGCTTTAATTGTCATTCCGAGCCAGCCCGCCACGGCGGGCGCAGCGAGGAATCTGCAGTTAGCGTTTTTTTTCAGGAGAATTCAGATTCCTCATCGGTTCGCTTCTCGGAATAGCAGTTGCATCGTATTTTGCAGCACCCTGCTGATCTTAGCGGCAGCGCTGCCCCCCGCTTCCCGCGCTCAGGAAGCGCCTCCTGCGCCCATCCACTGGACCGCCGCGCTTTCGTCCGCTGCCCACGCCTTGCAATCCGGCCAGAAAGTCACCGTCGCTCTCACCGGCGACATTGACGCTGGCTGGCACGTCTACGCGTTTCCTCAACCTCCTGATTCACCCATTATTGCCACGCAAGTCACTGTGCCCGAAGGCCAGCCATTGTCTCTCTCCGGAGAAATTGCTCCGCCCAAAGCCGAATCGCTCATGGATCCCACAACGGGCAAAGAGACGAGCGTCTACACCAATTCCGTCACGATTAATCTGCCCTTGCAGGTCGCCCATAAAGCCCATGCAGGCAAGCAGGACCTCGAAATGGACGTCCGCTATCAAGCCTGCAACAACCGCCTCTGCCTTCCTCCTCGCACCGATAAAGTCACACTCCCGGTCGAAATCTCCTCTCACCGCTGATTTTTCCTTAGGTCAGCGCTGCGAGACGATCGGCAAATACTATCAGTCCAGTAGAAGACGCGGAAAAGTCGGCAACTTGAATTCGCCGGATTCGTCTAAGGTTAGAGTGTCCGGGCCCGCAATCAGAATCGATTTGGAGGTTACGGGGATGAGCGCCTTCCGTCACGATATTCTCGCTGAGCGTTTACGAGATAGCGATCGAAGCAGCCCTCGCGTCGCAATCCGATTTGCCGTAACTCTTTGCCTCGCTCTGTTTTTGTTCCATGCACCTGCACTTCACGCACAGGCCAACACCGGCGAATTGCGGCTGAAAGTTACCGACGCCTCTGGGCTCGGCGTGAAAGCGACAGTGCGGCTGCAGAATGAAGCCAGCCAGTACGACAACACCCTGCAAACTGACGATAGCGGGCGGCTAGACGCGAAACGACTTTCTTTCGGCACCTATCAGGTGCAAATCGAGCGACAGGGTTTCACTCCCTATTCGCAGTCGGTGCAGGTGGGTTCGGAGTTGCCGGTCGACGTCACCATCTCCCTCAAACCCGCTTCCGTCAATACGCGAGTCACTGTCAACGCCAACAAGACCCTCCTTGATCCCGACCAAGCTGGTTCGGTGAATCAAATTGGCTCTTCGACAATTCAGAATCGTTTGTCTTCGCTTCCCGGCCGTTCCATGCAGGATTTGGTGAACTCGCAACCGGGCTGGCTGTATGAAGGCAACGCTGTTCTTCATCCACGAGGATCGGAGTATCAAACACAATTCGTAGTTGACGGAATTCCGCTCACCGACAACCGCTCGCCGAGCTTTGGGCCTGAACTGGAAGCAGACGACGTGGACTCAATATCGATCTACACGGCGGGTTTCCCGGCGGAGTACGGCCGAAAGATGGGCGGAGTCGTTGAGATCAACACCATGCAGGACACCACCGCCGGCTTTCACGGAGAAACCGTATTTTCCGGCGGCAGCTACGATACAGCCGGTGCGTTTTTCAAAGGCGAATATGTCTGGGGCCAAAATTTTTTTGATGTCAGCGCGAGCGGCGACGGGACCGCTCACTACTTGAACCCGGTGGTTACGCAGAATTACACCAATCGAGGCACGGTAGGCGATTTTTCCGCTAATTACGAACGCGATTTCACGCCAAAAGACCGTCTGACGATGAGCGTCCGTCACGAACTTTCGCGATACGAACTCCCCAATGAAGATATTCAGGAATCAGCAGGCCAGCTTCAGACCGCGGATAATTTCGAGACCATGGGTATCATTTCCTATGAGCACACCTTCTCGCCCCACGCGATTGCGGATTTAAGCGGAATGGTGAGAGACAACGCCAATGATTTCTATTCCAACGCCGACTCGACCCCGATTCTGATTACCCAGCACAATTGGTTCCGCGAAGGCTATTTCAAGGGAACCACAACGATCGATCACGGAAAGCAAGAGATAAAGGCCGGGGTCGAATCGGACAATATTTTTCTGAACGAAAACTTCCACTATGTGATCCCAAATGTCGACACGCAGTTGGCCTACTTTGATTCCAGCACGCCGCTCACGTTCAGCTTCATGGCGAATCGCCCGGACCTTGAGCAAGCAGTGTTTGTGCAGGACTTGATCCGCGTCGGCGACTGGACCATCAACGCGGGAGTTCGCTGGGACCATTATCAGTTGCTTTTGAATCGCCAGGAGACACAGCCACGGCTTGCGATTTCGCGCTACTTCCCAGATGCAGGCGTCATAGTTCATTTCTCTTATGACCGTATTTTCCAGACGCCTTCCTTTGAAAACATATTGCTCTCAAGTTCTACCGCCGCAGCAGGCCTCGACACGGTCTCGCTTCAGTTGCCCGTTCAACCTTCCGAGGGCAACTATTACGAAGCAGGATTATCGGAGGCTTTCCGGAATAAAGTCAGGATCGATGGCAATGTTTTTCGCCGCGACGTAAGCAATTACGCGGACGATGACCAGATCGAAAACACCACCATCAGCTATCCCATCGCGTTTGAGAAAGCGATCATTTACGGCGCGGAAGGCAAGCTTAGTTTAGTGAACTGGAGGAAATTCTCCGGATTCGCAAGTTATTCCTATGAAGTTGGCAATGCCTGGTTCCCGGTAACCGGCGGACTGTTCCTCGGCGATGACGCCATCCTTCCAACGTCCGGTCATCTGCCGGATTCGCAGGATCAGCGCAACACCGTGCGCGGACGCCTCAACTATCATCTGACGCGGCGTCTGTGGCTTGCCGGCGGAATCCAATATGACACCGGCTTGCCATTCGACTTCCAGTGCCCGGGCGCTACCGGCAGTCAAACGCCTCAGCAGGCTCTCCAGCAGTGCATCGCTGGTCAGGCGGCCATTTACGGCTGGGATGTCGTGGACCGTCTGAACTTCGATCTTGGCCGCATCCTGCCGTCCTTTCAAGTGAGCGCATCCACTGGAGTGGATTTGTATAGGTCCGAGCGGTTCAATGTGCACTTGCAGGCCGACGGAGAAAATCTCACGAATGTGGTTGAAGTCATCGATTTTGGCGGCCTCTTCTCCGGCAACGCGATCGGACCTGGCCGCAGCTTTTACCTCCGCCTCCGAACGGACTTTTAGGTGCTTAGCAGCCACTTTTCCCCTTGACATTACGTTAACCATAAGGTACACATAGGAAGTGATTTAGCTGGGAATTTGCCAGGAGATAAAAAGGGAGTTACGGTTGCCGCGGAAACGCGGCTTTTTGCTTTTAATGGGAGCTGAAATTTCTAATCGACGCACCTCGAAATTATTAGAATTGCCCGTAAGCCACACAAAACAAAGCCACAACGTTTTTCTAATCGATAACTTTTGCGCGTTTTTTGCCTTCCGGTCGCTGCTCCGGAACGCACTTTTCGTTCCCCCCGCAAGCTCGCCACCTGCGATACCATGGTGCGCCCCAAAAAGAGCCGTTGGAGCCGCTGAATGACCCGCGAAGAACAAAGACTCGAAGAGTCCCACCAGCGCAAGGTGCACTGGAAGCGCTGGGGCCCCTATCTCTCCGAACGCCAATGGGGAACCGTCCGCGAAGACTACAGCGCCAACGGCGACGCCTGGAATTATTTCCCGCATGACCACGCTCGTTCTCGCGTCTATCGCTGGGGCGAAGACGGCATCGCCGGATTCAGCGACCGCCATCAGCGATTCTGCTTCGCACTGGCCCTCTGGAACGAGCGCGACTCGGTTCTCAAAGAACGTCTCTTCGGCCTGACCAATCAGCAGGGAAATCACGGCGAAGACGTAAAGGAATATTATTTTTACCTCGACGCCACTCCGACCAACTCCTATTTGAAATGCCTCTACAAATATCCGCAGGCCGCATTTCCGTACGAGCAGTTACTCGCAGAAAATCACCGCCGCACGCGCGAGGATCCGGAATTTGAGCTTATGGATACCGGCATTTTCGACGGCAGCCGCTATTTCGACGTTTTTGTAGAATATGCAAAAGCCTCGGTCGAAGACATTCTCATCCGCATCACCGCCATCAATCGCGGACCCGATCCCGCGCCGATTCACCTGCTGCCGACGCTTTGGTTTCGCAACACCTGGTCCTGGGGTGGGGTGATCCGCCGCGGCGAAGCGCGCGCGCTGCCGTCGCCTGCCGGCCTCGCCATCGTTGAAGCCGACCAGTTCGATTACGGCAAGCGCTGGTGGCTTGCAGAAAATCCAAGCGAGCTGCTTTTCACGAATAATGAAACCAATGATGAGCTGTTGTACGGCACGAAAAATGCCGCGCCCTTCGTCAAGGACGGAATCAACGATTACATCGTCAGCGGTCGCAAAAATGCCGTGAATCCGGCGCGCACCGGAACAAAAGTTGCCGCGCACTACTCCGCAACCCTCAAACCCGGCGCGAGCTTTTCAATTCGTTTGCGCCTCACCGATAAGTCCCCGTCCGATGAAGCCGCACAAATGCAGTCTTCCGCGAGCGATTCTTTCGGAGCGGAATTCGATGCGGTCTTTTCCGCACGCATCAAGGAAGCGGATGAATTCTATTCCGAGCGCATTTCCTCGAACATGAGCGAAGACGCGCGTCAGGCGCAGCGCCAAGCCTTTGCCGGCTTGCTCTGGAGCAGGCAATCATATCATTACGATGTCGCAAACTGGCTCACTGGCGATCCCACGCAGCCTCCGCCTCCTCCCGAACGCCTTGAGGGCCGCAACCACCGGTGGGTTCATCTGTACAACGCTGACGTAATTTCCATGCCCGACAAATGGGAGTATCCGTGGTACGCATCATGGGACTTGGCGTTCCATTGCGTCGCGCTGGCCACCATCGATCCGGATTATGCCAAGGAGCAGCTCATCCTGCTCCTTCGCGAATGGTATATGCACCCCAACGGGCAGATTCCGGCTTACGAATGGAATTTCTCCGACGCCAATCCTCCCGTGCACGCCTGGGCCGCCTGGCGCGTCTACAAGATTGAAGGCCGCGTTCGCGGCTCCCTCGATCGAACTTTCCTCGAGCGCGTTTTTCAAAAACTTCTTCTCAATTTCACCTGGTGGGTGAATCGCAAAGATCCACTGGGCAAGAATGTCTTCGAGGGCGGATTTCTCGGCCTCGACAACGTCGGCGTTTTTGACCGCTCCCAGCCCTTGCCCGGCGGCGGATACGTTGATCAGTCCGATGGAACCAGTTGGATGGCTATGTTCTGTCTGACGATGCTGGCGATGGCCATGGAACTTGCGCACGAAGATCCCGCGTATGAAGATCTGGCCAGCAAATTTTTCGAACATTTCGTCTACATCGCCGACGCCATGAACAAAATCGGCACCGACGAAATTGGCCTTTGGGATGACGTTGATGGTTTCTACTACGACGTTTGCCATCTTTCCAGCGGCCAGCAGATACCCATAAAGCTTCGCTCGATGGTGGGCCTGATCCCGTTATTCGCTGTCGGCACCTTTGAGCCTGAGGACCTGGCGCGCGTTCCGGATTTTGTAAAGCGCATGAACTGGTTCGTCCTGCATCATCCCGACGTGCCTGAGCATGTGGATATGAGCCAGCGAACCGCCAAGGGCGCACGGCTATTGCTTTCGCTCGCCAATAAGAAACGCATGCTGCGCATCCTTCGCTTCATGCTCGACGAAAACGAATTTCTTTCGCCCTACGGAATTCGCTCTCTTTCGAAATACCATCAGGAGCATCCGTTCGTTCTCACTCTCGATGGCAAGCCGTATTGCGTGGACTACGAGCCCGCTGAATCACGTACGTCCCTCTTTGGAGGCAATTCCAATTGGCGCGGGCCTGTCTGGTTTCCCGTGAATTTTCTGCTCATTGAGGCTCTTCAGCGCTATCACTTCTATTATGGAGATCAGCTCAAAGTGGAATTTCCGTCCGGCTCGGGCCAGCAGAAAACCTTGTGGGAGGTAGCCGCGGAAATTTCCCGGCGGCTTGTGCGGATTTTCATGTGTGGGCCGGATGGCCGCCGGCCCGTCTACGGTGAAACGGGAATTTTTCAGAAGGACCCGCACTGGCGCGACCTGTTCCTATTCTACGAATATTTTAATGGCGACACCGGCGCGGGCCTCGGCGCGAGCCACCAGACCGGCTGGACCGCGCTCGTAGGGAAACTTCTCGAACAGAGCGGCGACCGGCGATAAAGTGCGCAACAAAGCAGCTTTTGGGGAATCTTCCGGAGCGCCTTCGTTCAGAAATCGGCGACGAGGCCGAGGCCGAAAGAAACGCGGTTGATGTAATTGAAGAATGCGATAGTGAGAACGGCTTCGCGCAGCGCGTCCTGGCTCCAGCCCACGCGCAGCACTTCCTCGGCGTCGCTCTCTTCAACTTCAACGGGCTTGCGCGTCAGCTTATCGGCAAAGCGAAAAAGCGCTTTTGTTTTCTCGTCGACGGCGGCATGTGCATAGTCCGTCGCCAGCTTGCGCGCGAACTGCTTATCGAATCCAAACTGCTGGAGCAATTCCATGTGGATCGTGATGCAGTATGAGGATGCGTTGATTCCGCTGACGACGACTCCGATTTGCTCCTTCACGGCCGCCGAAAGCGCGCCGTCTCCCATGATGGCGGAATTCATTTTCAATTGTGCCGCAATCACTTCCGGCACAGCGCCGAGCGCCTTGAAATAATGAGGCACAGCGCCGAAGCCTTTTTCGATTGTCGCGTAGATTTCCTGCAACTCCGGAGTTGCTTGCGTTTCTTCGACTTCACTCACGTATGCCATAAACACCCCTTCGGTTTTCTGCTTCTGATGTTAGTACGCAAGAAACGGTTGGACGGTTTCGGCTGCCGAGGATCAAGGCAACGAAATTTTACCGTTTTGCTTCCACCAATTCGATGAGAATTCTCCCGCCACTGGGAATATTCGTCAGGAAGAAATTGACGCGAGTGCCATCTGCGCCGGGTCGCGTCGCAGGATAAACGGAAGAAACATGCAACCGCGAAGCGAGCAGCCGCGTGACGGAATCAACGTCATCGGCGAGAAATTCCACTTGCTGGATTCCCTCGCCGAATTTCGCGAGGAATTTCGCGATTGCGCCGTCTTCGCCGGGGGCGCACGTGGTCAAAACATCGAGCTGCACGCCGGGATCGAGGTTCCACTCGAACTCCTGCGCGTCCTGATCGGGGGAAACTTCGGCGAGGCGCGGCTGGCCGAGCGCGGCGCGAATCTCTGCAAAGCGCTCTGGCGTGACGGCAATGCCAACTGTAGCGCGAAAAGAAATCAGCGGAGCGATTTGCGGATCGGCCCGCCAGGAAGCGATTGCGGTTTCGGCATCGGCGTGGCCACGGCGAAATAGCTCGCGCGCCGCTGCCTCGCGCGATTCACGTCTAGCTGAATCCAGAAGCGCGATGAGCTGCTCGTTGGTCAGCATGCTTAGCTCGAGATGGACGTTCTCCGGTGCGCTCATCGGCCGACAATTCTACAGGGAAGTGTACGAGTCTCAGCGGCGAATGCAAAGAGCGGGTGGAATTCAGGGCAGCGGCTTGGAAGGCACGGCGTTGTAGTTAGAAAGAATGACTTGCTTCGCCTCGCCGGCATGAACTTCGACCTGCGTGTCCCATTTTTCGTGCGCGTCGCCGACCTGCCCATAAATATTGAGCGTGCTAAGCCAATATGTTCCGGGAGCGACTCCGGCGAAACCCGCGCGGCCATTCACGTCGGTCTGCGTCTGGGCGACGAAATAGCGCGATTGCGCCGCGTCGAGGGCCATGCGATGAATCCCGTTTTCGCGCTCAGCGAGTTTGTCATTCCACTGTGGGCTAGGATCGATGGGAGCGAGCTCCTCATCCATCTCCGCCTTGCTGTCGGGGTTCTGCTCGATATATTTCGTCACTCGCGCGTGATAGTCGTCCACTTCTTGCTGGTATTTCTCGGGCTTGCGAACTCTGTCGCGGTCATCATACTTGGGCATGGGAAAACCGAAGGCTTTGCTCCCGGCATTAATCTCGAAATAGGCCTGCCAGAATTCCGGAATATAAATGATTTCGTGCGGTGTCAGATTTTTTGCGAACTCGTCGCCCGTGAGCGTGAGGGTGTGATTCTTGTGCATCCAGGCGATCAATTCCTTCGAGAGCTTCAGGGTGTCGATGAATTTATCCATCGAAGGATGCGGGACGCTCGATTCCGCATCGGCCTGAATGGCGGTGAAACTCTTGCGGAGCAGAAAAACGGGAAGTCCTCGCACGGGTTCGGCAAGCCCGGCTGAGGGAGTGAGTTGCACTTTGAAGCTGATAGAGGCAGTCTCGGCCTGCGCGAAGGAAGTTCGCGCACTGAGACCGAACAACGCCCCCGAGAGGAAGATGGCAACGCAAAGCGCAACCGGTGTGCGGAGACTCAGTCTCATCGAGGCTATGCTAACAAAGAGAACACACTCCGCAGTGGAATGATTGCGATGCGTGTGCTGAGTTGTCCAACGGAGGAAAAGCGAAGCGTCCGGAAGAGATCAGTAGAGGCGGAAATCGATGTCAATCAGCATGCGAACTGTCGCAGGCTGTCCGTTCGGGCCGGCGGCAGGCTTGAATCTCCAAATATCGCGCGCGGATTTCACCGCTTCTTCGTCGAGGCCGTAGCCCAGGCCCTTGACAACGTGGATCGAAGTTGCGCGCCCATCGACGCCGATCACAACGTCCAGCACAACTTCGCCCTGAATTTTTAACTTGAAGCCGGCATCGGAGTATTGCGGGTCAGGGCAATACAAGCACACGGGCTGACCGTAACCGTTTTCTCCCGCCATCGGCGGTCCGCCGCCAACTCCATATTCGGAGCCGCTGCCGATGCCGCTGCCGTTGCCGCTACCCATGCCGCTGCCGGCACCATTGCCCATCGAGTCATTCACGAGAGCGCTCGTCGGGTCGCCGGTCATTGGAAGATTGGGAGTCGGCATGTGAATATTCGGAGGAACCATCACGGAAGCCTGCGTGACAAGCTTGGCGTGCTCCGGAGGCTTCACTTCCGGCGGTGCGAGTTGCTTCATGGAAAACACAGGCAAACGCCCGCGAGTGGGCGGCGCGATATCGGGGCGTCCACCGCCGCCACCGGCGCGCTTGTTGCCCATTTTCAGCTTCGCGAGATAGGGCGAGAGGTCGATCATTTGCACAGGCTGATTATTTGCCTGTGTCGGAGGAGACATAAACTCCGGAAGGAGCGGCAAAACAATCAGCACGATAACGACCACGTGCAGCGCCACGGAAAGCGCCTGCACTTTCGTGAATTGCTTGTTTTTTGACCAGATCTCGGGCACATCCACCGGCTCGCTGGTGGTTTGCAGCGGAGGCAGCTTCTTCGGCGCGACGGTGTCGCGAATGTTTTCCCAGAAACTTGCGAACCAGCCTTTCGACGATACGAGCATTTCCGAATCTGTTTTGACCCGTGCGGAGGGCGGAAGCGGGCGCAGGAACTCCTTGAAATTCTCGGAAAAAGACGACCCGAAGCCGCCGGTCTCGAACGGGCTTGGCTCGCTGCCACGGGGAATTTTCACCGGCCGCTCGTTCAAAAATTCCTTTAGATTTGACCAAAACACCTTGAACCCGGATTTCCGCTGAATGGCCTGGCGGGCGGATTTCAGATCGAGGCCGGCGGCAGGCGCCTCGTTGGGTTCGGGTTTCAGTTGGGGATTGTTTTCCTTCGCATCCATGCTTGCCTACACGTTAAGCCCGGATTTACGCCTAATGTTTAGATTCTGAACGTCACAAAAGGATGTATGGGGCGTGCGGCTGACACCCATGGTTTTATATTGTAACATACGGATTCGACCGAACGCGGATCGCCGCATCCGTGTACGAAAAAGTACAGCGAAGTACAACAAAACCCAAGAATAAGGGCCCATGGCGAAATCGATCGACCTGAAAAGCACCATCAATTTGCCGCGCACCAGCTTTCCCATGAAGGCGCAATTGCCGCAGCGCGAGCCGCAGCAACTGGTGGAATGGGAAGAGCAGGGTCTCTATCGCCGGATTCTGGAATCACGCAAAAACGCGCCGATTTTCAGCTTTCACGATGGGCCGCCTTATCCCACTGGAGATATTCATCTGGGAACCGGCCTGAACAAAATCTGCAAAGACATGGTGGTGAAGTCGAAAACCATGGCGGGATTTCGCGCGCCGTATATCCCCGGCTGGGACTGCCATGGATTGCCTATTGAGACGAAGGTCGAAAAAGATCTCGGCGGGAAAAAGCACAGCGTCTCAGCGGCGGAATTTCGGCGCATGTGCCGCGCGTTTGCGACCAAGTACGTGGATCAGAACCGCCGCGACTTCAAGCGACTGGGCATTTTCGGCCAGTGGGACCATCCGTATCTGACGATGGATCCGGAACACGAAGCCGTGATTGCCGATGCGTTTTTGACGTTTCTCGAAAAGGGTTACGCATACAAAGGACTAAAGCCGGTTTATTGGTGCTTGCACGACCGCACCGCGCTCGCCGAAGCCGAAGTCGAATACGAAAATCACACCAGCCCGTCGATTTGGATTCGCTACAAAGTCGTCGAAGCGCCCAGCTTGAAATTGGCGCGGCCCGGGCGCGGCGAGTTCTACGCGCTTGTGTGGACCACGACTCCGTGGACTTTGCCGGCCAGCATGGCGCTGGCGTTCCATCCCGATCTCGAATACGTCCTCGCGGAAGTGGAAAACGGTGACGTTTACATTGTGGCGAAGGGCCGAGTGAATGCGGTGCAGGAGGAGACTTCGCTGAAATTCGTGAAATTCAGTGAGCCGGTGCGCGGGAAAACTTTTGAAGGCGCGAAATTCAAGCATCCGTTTCTCGACCGCATTGAGCCGGGCGTACTGGCCGAATACGTCACGCTCGAACAGGGAACTGGAATCGT
>JASHYE010000382.1 GCA_030043155.1 Candidatus Acidiferrales bacterium
CCGATTTGAATGCCTTCGACACCTGCGATGGCAACGATGTCTCCTGCAACGGCTTCCTCGGCTTCGTCGCGTTCGAGACCGCGAAACGTGTAGAGCTTGGTGATGACGGCGGGTGCGATCGCGCCAGAAAGTTTTGCGACACCGACTTCGGAGCCACGGCGCATTGTCCCGTTAAAAACGCGGCCGATGGCGATGCGTCCGAGAAAATCGCTGTAGTCAAGATTGGTGACTTGAATTTGGAGCGGCGCAACAGGATCACCGGAAGGAGCGGGAATGCTAGCGAGAATGGTTTCGAAGAGCGGCTGAAGATTCGTGGAACTGTCGTTCAACTGGCGGTGGGCGACGCCGGTTTTTGCGTTGGTGTAGAGGACGGGAAAACCGAGCTGGTCTTCGGTGGCGTCGAGGTCGATGAAGAGATCGTAGATTTCGTCGAGAACTTCTTTGGAGCGCGCATCGGAACGATCGATCTTGTTGAGGACAACGATCGGCGGAAGATGCGCCTGCAGAGCTTTTTGCAGGACATAGCGAGTTTGGGGGAGCGGGCCTTCGCTGGCGTCGACGAGAAGAAGCACGCCATCGACCATGCGGAGCGCGCGTTCGACTTCCCCACCGAAATCGGAGTGGCCGGGGGTGTCGACGATGTTGATTTTGGTGTCGTTATAAAAAAGCGCGGTGTTTTTCGCGAGGATGGTGATGCCGCGCTCGCGTTCGAGGTCGTTGGAGTCCATGACGCGCTCGGCGACGATTTGATTGGCGCGAAAGATGCCGGACTGGCGGAGCATGGCGTCGACAAGGGTGGTTTTGCCGTGATCGACGTGGGCGATGATGGCGATGTTGCGAATCGTGCTTGCCACGGCTAAATGCCTTTACCTCGATCGAATCCGCCTGTGGATGAGGTATGGGGCGGCGAGAGTAGCGTTCGAAAACGGGCACAGCAACTTGGGGAAAATGCGTTTTTCAGGCGATTAGAAAAATATATCTGGCTCATTTAATGAGGCTTACCTCAACTTCTAATTTTTCATAGGTCAGGCGATTAGAAATGCAGTGACGAGTGGCTAGTGACGAGTGGCTAGTAAGACTCAGACAGTCGTTTGCGGGACGACGCGTGCCCGGAAGCAGGCGGTTTATTTTCGTAAAGGCGGAAATTTCCGCGATTAGAAATGAGTTCGGTCGTTTGTTTTCAGCAGTTTGCATCGATTTCTAATTTTCCATATTTCCGCGATTAGAGTTCTCCAAGCGCATAAAAAGCGAAAAAGCCGCGTCGCCGCGGCCCCGGCTCCTGTTTCAGTTGTAGGCGGACCAAACTTCCCGCCCACGCACTTCTAATCTATAGCAGATAGTAATCGAAAAAGCAACGGGAATGGGGGCGCGCGATGCTTGAAGCGCGAACCGGCATGGTTGGATTCTAGCGGCGCGGGGCTTATCATCCCTCCTCAAACCCAGCCATCCCGGTACCGCACTGACTGCCGGTACCGGGATAGGTCACTGGACCGTCGTGGCCCGCATGGTGGACCACCTGGGGGTCGCATCGCGGACCTCGCCCGGCAGAGGTCCTGTGTATACTTTACCGCGTCAATCGAAGCTTTTCGACTGGTTAGCTAGAAATGACATCGCTCATCGCATGGGTTGCAGTCGATAGCCGAGGAACTTCGGCACTTTATTTTGCCAGTGACAGCCGCCTCACGTGGTCTCCGGAAGGGCTTGAGTGGAGTATGGGCAGGAAACTCTTTGCCTCCCGGACCACAAGCGACATCTTTGGCTACTGCGGGGACGCGCTGTTTCCGTCATTAGTGCTCGGCCAACTTGAAGGCCTTCTGAACTCTTCCGTTCTTTTCGTCGGCGGCGAGGTTTCCGAGGATCGACACGCCAGCGTCGTTCGTATGATTCAGAATTCCTTCGAGTCCTACCCGATTAGTAAGCGAGCCGCCTTTTCGATCGTTCATGGTGCTCGTGACAATTCTAGCCTTAAATCTGCCTTTCACTTGTGGAGGCTTGATTGGTCGGAGTACGCTGGCTGGAAAGACGCGAAAGTGACGCTTCCGAACGAGTCTCGCATAGCCCTTGCACTCGGTTCCGGTGCTGGAGCTGTTAAGGAGTGCGAAGAACGCTGGCAGCGGCCGCTTGGCAGAGTTAGTCGCGCCGTATTTGGAGCGTTTTGCGAAGCACTGAAGAACGGAAATGACCAGAAGACGGGAGGAGCGCCCCAACTGGTTCGGTTATACCGGGACGGCCCCAGTGCCGTCGTTGGTGTAATCTGGGAAAGCGAGCGCTTCATTTTCGGGATTTCGGTATCGGAGCAGAAGGGAACAAGCGCTGCGGAATGGCGCAACGCTCAATTTGAGCGCTGCGACCCGACGACAATGTCGATCCTTGAGAATGCCCAGCCGCAGCCAAAGCCATGGTGACGACATACGGATAACCGGATAACTTTCTCGCACCGGGTGAGAGCGGGCCTTGCCGTCGGAGAACAAGCGTGGCCACACCGGAACGGAAGCGTGGCGAA
>JASHYE010000383.1 GCA_030043155.1 Candidatus Acidiferrales bacterium
CTGGTTCGCTCATTGTGATCTTGGGTGGCAAAGACAAAGGCAGCCCGTACGAACCACTGCGCGAGCCGCTGCGGCAGAAAGCAAAGCTCGTCCTATTGATCGGCGCCGCAGCGGACAAAATCGCAGCCGAGCTGGACGGAGCCGTTGCAATGGAGCGTGTTGGAACGCTCAGGAACGCTATCGCTATGGCCTTCGAACATGCCAAAGCCGGCGACACTGTTTTGCTCGCGCCTGCCTGCGCCAGTTTCGATCAGTACGAAAATTTTGAGCAGCGGGGCCGCGAATTCAAGGAATTGGTAACGCAGCTTGCAGCGGAAAGCACGACGCAGAATTCGTCGAGGAAAGGATAAGCATGCCGCGAAGTTTGCAGCACGACCGCACGTTATTCGGAGTGACGCTGGCGCTTTGCTTGATTGGCATTGTGATGGTTTTTAGTGCGTCGGCGGTAACGGCGCGGCAAATGTACGGCAACGGCTACGTTTTCCTCGAACGCCAGTTGCTTTTTCTGGTCGTGGGACTGTTTGGGATGATCCGGTTGATGAACTTCGATTACCGCAGGCTCCGCCAACCGCGCATCATTTACCCGAGCGTCGCGCTGATTTTGCTGATGCTCATCGGCGTGCTGTTCCTCGATCGCACTCACGCCACGCATCGCTGGATTCACGCTGGACCCATCAGTCTGCAGCCTTCGGAATTTGCAAAGCTCGTTGTGATTCTATATCTGGCATGGTTCCTGGAATTGCGGATGCGTCCGGGCGGCGCTGGAGTCAACGATTGGAAGCATTCCCTGCTTCCGGCGCTTGGCCCCATTCTCGTGATGCTCGCGCTGATTCTTCGTGAGCCAGATCTCGGCACCTCATGCATGATTTTTCTCGTCGCGCTTGCCATGCTTTTTGAGGCCGGACTGTCGCTGAAATATATTGGCGGCCTGGCAGCAGTTTCCGTGCCCGCCATTTGGCTGCTGATTGTGCACGCGCAATATCGCTACGAGCGCGTTCTCACGTTTTTCTCGCCGAACGCCGATCCGCAGGGCCGCGGCTTCCAGCTGCTGCAATCGCTCATTGCTGTCGGTTCCGGCGGTCTTACGGGCGTTGGCTTGATGGAGAGCAAGCAGAAGCTTTTCTATCTTCCCGAAGCGCATACGGATTTCATTTTCGCCGTGACGTGCGAAGAACTCGGCTTCATCGGCGCGCTCGTCATTGTTTCGCTTTTCGGCGTTTATGCCTGGCGCGGTTTTCGCACTGCATTTCGCGCGCCGGACGCATTCGGCCGGCTGCTCGCGCTGGGAATCACAACTCTTGCCGTTGGACAGGCACTGGTGAATCTGAGCGTCGTGCTTGGCTTGATGCCGACCAAGGGAATTCCGCTGCCGTTCATCAGCTACGGTGGTTCGAGCTTGGTTGTGATGCTGCTGGCAACGGGCGTGCTTCTGAATATCAGCCAGCACGCGGAAGCGGTCTGAACTCGCTGCGATGGCTGAAGCGAGAAGGCTGCTCATCGCCGGTGGAGGGACGGGCGGACACGTTTTTCCGGCGATCGCCGTCGCGCAGGAATGGATTCGTCGGGGGTCAACGGGCACTGGCACGGGCTCGGGCGTTGCAACGGAATCGAAGAGGGAAGTACTGATGGTCGGCACGCAAAACGGTATCGAAGCGAAGCTGGTCCCCGCGGCGGGACTGCCGTTCGAAACGATTCGCGTCGCGGGGCTCAAGGGAATCGGCGGCATGAAATTCGTTCGCAACATCGCGATGCTCGGCGCTGGTTTTTGGGATTCCGCCGAAATTCTGCGCCGCCACGAATTCGAATTTTGCGCGGCATTTGGCGTCGGAGGCTACGCTTCCGGCCCGATGATGGCGCTTGCCGCGCTGCGCGGCGTTCCGACGATTCTCTTCGAGCCGAACCTCGAGCCTGGATTCGCCAATCGCATGCTCGCGCCATTTGCCAAGCGTATCGTCACCGGATTCGCGGAAACCGCAACGCGTTTCGGCCGCAAAGCGACCGCAACGGGCAATCCTGTACGGGCGGAATTTTTCAACGCGCCGAGTCGCGCCTCTCACGGCGCTCCTTTCAACCTTCTCGTTACCGGCGGCAGCCGCGGCGCCCACGCCATCAACGAAGCCATGACCGGCGCGCTCGACTTGCTCTCCCCGAAAAAAAATCAGCTTTTCGTGGTGCATCAGACGGGCGAACGTGACTATAATGCCGTTCGCGAAGCGTATGCTCAGCGCAAGTTCAATGCGGAGGTCAGTCCCTTCATCGGGAACATGGCGGAAAGGTTTGCACAGGCCGACCTGATCGTTTGCCGGTCAGGCGCCATCACGGTGGCTGAAGTTGCCGCCGCTGGGCGTGCCGCCATCTTCATTCCTTTCGGTGCCGCCACAGACAGTCATCAGCTTCGCAACGCGCAGGCGATGGAGCAATCCGGCGCTGGCCGCGTGATTCCGCAGGACCAGTTGAATCCGGAACGTTTGGCAGGCGAAATTCTCTCTCTTTTAGGTTTATCCGCATTGACGGGCCAGCCCCCTAAGATCGAGGAAATCGAGAAAAACGCGCGTGCGCTCGGCCGTCCACGAGCCGTCGCGGAAATCGTCGACATCATCGAGGGGGTTGCACGGCCATGACTATTCCATTCGGAAATTTTCAGCGCATTCATTTGATCGGCATCGGCGGCAGCGGCATGAGCGGAATCGCCGAAGTTCTCCTCGCGCTTGGTTACGCTGTGTCCGGCTCGGACGTCAAATCATCGCCAATTACTGAGCGCCTGAGCAATCTCGGCGCGAAAATTTTTGATGGACACGCAGCGCAGCATGTTCACGGCGCGCAAGTCGTGGTCGCGTCCTCTGCGGTTCGTCCCGATAATCCCGAAATCGTCGAAGCTCGCAAGCAAAAGATCCCCGTGATTCCTCGCGCCGAAATGCTCGCCGAGCTGATGCGGCTGAAATATGGAATTGCTGTCGCCGGCGCGCACGGAAAGACCACCACTACTTCGCTCATTGCTTCCGTTCTCGCTGCCGCCGGATTTGATCCCACATTTGTCGTTGGCGGGCGCGTCAACGCAGCCGGAACCAACGCTCGCGCTGGACAGGGCGACTACATGGTGGTCGAAGCCGACGAAAGCGACCGCTCGTTCCTGCTTCTCGCGCCGGTCGTCGCTGTCGTCACCACAATCGACCGCGAACATCTCGATCAGTATCATTCGCTCGAGGAAATCCAGTCCACGTTTCTCGAATTTGTGAATCGCGTGCCATTTTACGGCGCCGTTGTCCTCTGTCTCGACGAACCCAACGTGCAGGCGATCATTCCCGGAGTCAAACGGCCCATCGTTACTTACGGCGTTTCCAATCAGGCGGATCTGGTCATCAGCGAAATCGAACTCACAGGACTCGACAGCCATTTTCGCCTCACGTATCACGGAGACGATCTCGGCAAATTCCATTTGCCTTCTCCTCCGGGAATTCACAACGTTCGCAATGCCGCCGCTGCTGCCGCCGTCGCGCTGTATCTCGGCATTCCCGCTGACCTCATTCGCGAAGGCTTGCACAAATTCGCCGGAGTCGGCCGGCGCTTCGAAATCAAAGGAAAATTCGCCGGCGTGACGCTGATCGACGATTACGGCCATCACCCCGCCGAAATTCGCGCCACTCTCGAAGCCGCACGCGGATGCGATTACAAGCGGTTGCTCGTTCTTTTTCAGCCGCACCGTTACACGCGCACGAAACATCTGTGGGACGACTTCTGCCGCGCCTTCAATCTTGCCGACGTGCTTGTCGTCTCGGAAATTTACGCCGCGGGCGAAACTCCCATTGACGGCGTCACCGGCCAAAAGCTCGCGGAAGCCATTTCCGCCGCCGGCCACAAGAATGTGGTTTTTTCCAACACCATTCAGAAAGGCGTGGAGATCCTTTTGCGTGAGGCCCAGCCCGGCGACGCGATTCTGGCCATCGGCGCCGGCACTGTGAATCGCTCGCTTGACGAACTGGCTTTGCTTTTGGGGACCGAACAGCAGCCGAAAACGCGCGTGAGTTCCTGAGGTCGCGCGAAACGAATGGTCGGCACGGAAGAAATTTGGCGAAACTGAAAAAAATCGAGCCGGACGCTTATCCACAGGAAGTGCTCGCCGAGGAAGAGCCTCGCTATCTTCGCCGCCAAAAGCCGGTGGAGATCAAGCGGCGCAAATTCGGCAGAAAAGCATGGAAGGGATATTTCCGCTTTGCTTTGCTCGTCGTCATCGCTGCGATTTGCGCGGGAGCGCTTTTTGCCGTGGGGCAATTTCTTCTTACTTCTCCCACGATGGCGCTGGCCAGCCCCGGCCAGGTTGGCCTGACCGGAAATCATTTCGCGACGCGCGACAGTATTCTGGAGATTTTCGCGCCGGACCGGGGCCGCAGCGTTTTGCGCATTCCACTCTCGGAGCGCCGCGCGCAAATCGAAGCGCTTCCGTGGGTCGAACGCGCCACCGTCCGCCGCGCGCTGCCCAATCGCGTCGAAGTGGAAATCGTCGAGCGCGCGCCCATCGCTTTTTTGCGCGACGGCTCAGATTTATTTCTTGTCGATCGGCAGGGAATGATTCTTGACCGCCCCCTCGAAGCCGATTTCCATTTTCCTGTTGTCACGGGAATCAATTCGTCCATGCCGCGCGAGGAGCGTGCGCGCCGCATGCAAATGATGTCCGATTTCATGAACCAGATTCGCGAAGTCCGCTCCGACGCCGGCGATTCCGTCAGCGAAATCGATCTTTCCGACGCGAACGACGTGCAGGCGACTTTCGCCGGCTTGCAGGCTTCTGGCACTTCCATTCCCGGCGCGCTTCTCGTGCACTTCGGCAACGGCGATTTTCACGATAAATTTCAAGTCTTGTTGAACAACATTTCTCAGTGGGAAGTTGCGGCTGGCCGCGTCGCGTCTGTGGATTTGCGATTCGAGCGCGAAGTTGTCGTCAATCCTGAGAACCCCGCGCCCGCGTCTGTATCGCCGACGATCGCGAAATCCGCGCCAGCGCCGGTGGTCAAAAAACCCGCGCCCGTTTCAAGAATTGCGCCGGCCGCCGTATCGCTCACTCCTGTGCGCCTGGCATCGGAAGGCGGGCTAAGAGCGGTTAGGCCCGCACACAAAGTAGAAACGCGGCCCAAATCCGGAATACGCGCGAGATCAAAACCGAAGCCGAAATCGCGAGCGGCATCCAAAAAGGAACATCGCGCCAAAAACCGGAGCGCACAATAGCGGGCCTGCATTTTGCCTGACAGATTTTTGAGAGTGAAGGGGGAAGTCAGTTTGGGAAAGAAAGATCGCTATTTAGTGGGGCTGGACATCGGCAGCACAAAAACGTGCGCGCTCGTCGGCGAACTCGACGAGCAAGGCGTTAGTGTGAAATTCGCCGGACTGGGCGCTGCCGAATCGAAGGGCTGGCGCAAAGGCCAGATTGTGAATCTCGAACTCGCCGTTAGTTCCATTCGCCGCGCTGTGGAAGAGGCCGAGAATATCGTTGGCGTTCCCGTCGAATCAGCGCTGATTGGCATCGCCGGCGGGCACGTTCGCGGAGTGAATAGTCGCGGCGGAATCGCGCTCGGTCCGCGTCCTCGCGACATTCATCGCGACGATGTTCGGCGCGCCGTGGAAGCTGCGAAAAGCGTGAAGCTGCCCGACGACCGCGAAGTCCTGCACGTTCTGCCGCAGGAATTTTTCATTGATTCGCAGGACAACATTCGCGACGCCATCGGAATGGTCGGCCAGAAGCTCGAAGTGAACGTCCACATCGTCACGGCGTCCGCCACGGCCGCGCAAAATGTGGTGACTGCAGTGAACAAGGCCGGAATTGTCGTGAGCGACACAGTCCTTGAGCCGCTTGCTTCCGCCGAGGCGTGCCTCACTCAAGACGAGCGCGAGCTTGGCTGCTGCCTGCTCGACATCGGCGGCGGCACTACGGAGCTGATCGTTTTTGCCGGCGGAATGGTTCGTCACTGCGGCGCGGTTCCCATCGGTGGCGATCACTTCACCAACGACCTCGCGGTCGGCTTGCGCACGCCGATTCCCGAAGCGGAAAGCATCAAGTGCCAACACGCCTGCGCGTGGCGCGAACTGATGGGTGCGGACACGCCCATCGAAATTGCCAGCGTCGGCGACCGTCCTCCGCGCACTGTTTTTGCGCGCAATCTCTGCGAGATTGTCGAGCCGCGCGCGCAGGAACTTTTGACCATGTTGCGGGAAGAATTGCGGCGTAGCGGCCTCGATTCGCAGATTCCCGCGGGCCTTGTGCTCACGGGAGGCGGCGCGCTGCTGCGCGGTTTCGCCGAGCTGACCGAGAAAGTTTTTCGTCTCCCCGTGCGACTGGCATCGCCGCGCGGACTCGTCGAAATTACCGAAGGGGTTTCTCAGCCCGAGTACTCGGTAGCCGTCGGCTTGGTGCTCTACGGCGCGCGCGCTCGCCGCCACGCCGCGCAGCGTTCCGGCGGCTGGACAGAGAAATTGAAGGCGCTTTTTGCAGGGAATTGAACGACAAATTTTTTTGGGGAACTGAGGGAGGAAGCATCATGGCTAAAGAAGCAGCTTTGCGCGTTTCGTTCGCTGAAGAACCAACGAATGGCGCCAAAATCAAAGTGTTCGGCGTCGGCGGCGGTGGTTGCAACGCCGTTAATCGCATGATTCGCGCCAAGGTGGAAGGAGTCGAATTTATCGCGGCGAATACCGACTTGCAGGCGCTCAAGCTGTCGCAAGCGCCGCTCAAATTGCAGCTCGGCACCAAGCTCACCAAGGGCCTCGGCGCGGGCGCAAATCCTGAGGTGGGGCGTAAAGCGGCGCTCGAGGATACCGACAAAATTCTCGAGTCTCTCGACGGAGCCGACATGGTGTTCGTCACCAGCGGCCTCGGCGGCGGCACCGGCAGCGGAGCCGCGCCCGTTGTTGCCAATTTGGCGAGCGAGCTCGGCGCGCTGACTGTCGCCGTTGTCACGAAGCCCTTCGCTTTTGAAGGAAAGCGCCGCATGCAGCAGGCCGAGCAGGCGCTTGGCGAGCTGATCGGCTGCGTCGACACGGTGATCGTCATTCCCAACGAGCGCCTGATGGAGACCGTCGAGCACGGGACGAGTTTCTTCGAGGCGTTCCGCATCGCCGACGATATTTTGCGTCAGGCGGTGCAGGGCATCAGCGACATCATCACCATTCCCGGCATCATCAATCGTGATTTCGCCGACGTGCGCACGATCATGTCGGGCCAGGGCTATGCGGTAATGGGCACCGCTGTTGCAACTGGCTCCAATCGCGCGATCGATGCGGCGAATCGTGCCATCAACAGCCCGCTGCTCGAAGACAATTGCATTCAAGGCGCGCAGGGAATTCTGATCAACGTGACTGGTTCTTCGACGCTTAGCCTGCACGAAGTTCATGAAGCTTCATCCGTGATTCAGAAAGCAGCGCACGAAAACGCCAATATAATTTTCGGCGCGGTGATGGACGATGCGATGAAGGAGTCGGTGAAAATCACGGTGATTGCTGCGGGCTTCCGCGAAGTGGCCAACAAGAAGACGCACACGCGGCCTTCGTATATTCCGAAAACGTGGAAGGCGGAGCGTTCTCCGGAGTCGGCGCCGCAGCAGGATGTCGTCGCACAGGTCTCGCGCAACGTTACTGATGTGATTCAGGAAGTCGCCGCGGACGATTTGGACGTGCCGACCTTCCTCCGCCGCCAAGCCGCCAAGGCGTAGACGGTATTTGTGGGGCGGCTTTGCGATCGAACGCGGAGCCGCCACGCATTTTTGGGAACACATTGCAAATCCCGTTCACATTGTCATTCCGAGCGGAGCGAGGAATCTGCAGTTCAGTCCTTTGTTGCATATCCACGATGTCGGCTTCCCGAGCGTGAAACCTGTCATTCAAGTTCGGCGGGAGATTGTTGCGGCGATGCGGGAAGAGGCGACGAAAGTTCCCGCGCAGGAATGCTGCGGCTTGCTCGCAGGGCGCGATGGAATCATCACGCACATTTTTCCGGCGACGGATGCGCATCTGAATCCGACCGTCGCGTATGAAATTGCGCCGCAGGAATTATTTCGCGTGATGAAAGAAATTCGCGCCGCAAATTTGCAGCTGCTCGGAATTTATCATTCGCATCCGCGCGGCGAGAATTTTCCTTCGGCCACTGACGTCGAGCGCGCGTTCTATCCCGATACGCCGTACTTCATTCTTTCGCCGTTGCCCGATGCGCCGCAGTCGGTTCGCGCTTTTCTGATTCGCGACGGCAACGTGACCGAACTCAATATCAAAACAATCTGACAAGGGTCGATCCGAATCTCCAGTTCTCACGGTTCGTTTATTTCCATAAGGGACGCAGTGTTTGCGCGCAACCCTCGAGCAAACGTTCCGTCTCTCTGGGAAATGCGCCCGGTTTTTCACTTTCCACATCGATCGTGCCGATAACTTCTTGCCTAGAGCGATCGAGAATTGGCACGATGATTTCCGAGCGCGTGTTATTGAGAGCTGTCAGGTAATCTGGGTCCTTAATTTAATATCGCTAACATTGACAGTTTTCTTGCTCGCGATAGCTCTCGAAGTTAGTCCTTTCGTTGTTGGAAATCTGGGATGGGCTGGCCCGCTAGGACCGCTCCAAGCAATGTTGGAAACAAGGCCGCAGCTCATATCGACGTCGTAGATGCCTACCCACCGATAGGGTCCTGAGGCGCGAATTGCTTCCGCCAATATGCGAAATTCGGCTTCCCGTTCGGCGTCGGATGCAACGATCTGTTGCAGCGTAGCTGTGAGGTCCGGAGCCATCAGCAGAGGGCTTTTCCTTTCGTTGACAACGAATTCGGTTATGCCCGCGCGGACTCTGGTTGGGTGTGCTGGGCAGCGTCGGCGGCGGCGAGGCGGCGGGCGTAAAGCGGGAAGCGCGCGGCGAATTTTGCGACTTCGGCGCGGATGCGACCCTCGGTTTCGGATGGCTGCACCGGAGGTTTTTCCACAGCGGGCGCAGCTTTTTCGGGCGAGGTGGCGTTTTTAGATACGGCGGACGCGCTGGCTCCCGGGGCTATTGCCGGGCCGCCTTCGGAAACCATTGCCATAGCGGCAGCGGACTTATCGACGGGAAGTTTCGTTGCAGCGGCGGGCTGAATTTGCGCAAGCACTTCGGTGATCCAGCGTGCGATCTGTTCCATCTCTTTTTCTTTCATGCCACGCGTGGTGACGGCGGGACTGCCGATGCGAATGCCTCCGGCTTTTAGCGGAGGCTGCGTGTCGAAGGGAATCGCGTTTTTATTTACAGTGATGCCGGAGCGTTCGAGGGCGAGTTCGGCATCGCGTCCGGTGAGTCCGCGCGATTGAAGATCGACGAGAAACAGATGCGTGTCCGTGCCACCAGTTACGATGCGAAAACCGGCAGCAGCAACTCCTGCAGCGAGGGCTTTGGCATTCGCGACGACCTGCTTTTGATATTCGCGGAAGCCTGGCTCCATTGCTTCTTTCAGGCAGACCGCTTTCGCGGCGATGATGTGTTCGAGCGGGCCGCCTTGCAGTCCGGGAAAAGTAAGTTTGTCGAGCTCTTTTGCGAATTTTTCGCGGCACATCACCATGCCGCCGCGCGGGCCACGCAAAGTTTTATGCGTGGTGGTGGAAACGAAATCGGCATGAGGCACGGGGCTGGGATGAATTCCTGCGGCAACGAGTCCGGCGATGTGCGCCATGTCGACAAAGAGAATTGCATCGATGGCACGCGCGATTTCGGCGAGCCTGGCGAAATCGATGATGCGGGCGTAAGCGCTTGCTCCGGCGACGATCATTTTTGGCATGTGCTCGCGGGCGAGGCGTTCGACTTCGTCGTAATCGATGCGTTCAGTTTCTTTCGTGACGCCGTAAGGAACGAATTTGTAAGTGCGGCCGGAGAAATTGTGCGGATGGCCGTGCGTGAGGTGGCCGCCGTGGGCGAGATTCATGCCCAGAACTGTATCGCCGGGCTGGAGCGCGGCCATGTATACGGAAATGTTGGCCTGCGTGCCGGAATGGGCCTGAACATTGGCGTGCTCGGCGCCGAAAAGCTGCTTCGCGCGTTCGATGGCGAGGCGTTCGACGCGATCGACGTTTTCGCAGCCGCCGTAATAGCGCTTACCTGGGTAGCCCTCGGCGTATTTGTTGCTGAAAACCGAGCCCATCGCTTCCATCACGGCTTCGGAAATGAAATTTTCCGAGGCGATCAGTTCGAGGCCAGTGGCCTGGCGGTGGACTTCGTCGTTGAGCGCGTCGGCGACTTCAGGGTCAACTTCGGCGAGCGGACGGGACATTCTCCGGAGTTCGGGTGTGTCGGTCATGAGAATTGTGCCTCAGTTGTGTTTGGCGCGGTGACAAGTGCATTCCAAAATGGCGAGCGGAGAGTAAAAAGCGCGC
>JASHYE010000384.1 GCA_030043155.1 Candidatus Acidiferrales bacterium
CTGGAAATTATACCTGCGAGGAATCGCTGCCATTTCAACAAACAAATTTCCATCCATCCGAAGAGATACCGTCCCTTCATCCACCCCCTGCGCGCACTTCTGCCTAACGGGCCGTTTCGGAAATGGTCTTTAGAAGGTCGGAGCCCGCTCGTCTGGGTGAGCCTGCCTGCGCAGGCGGGCTTCAGCTCCGACAAAAAAATGATGTCAGCGTCTTCTTCCTTTCGCGCCTGCCCCGATTCTCTCATCGGAGCGCTCCATCCGCTCGTCCTGAGCCTGCCCGCCGTGGCGAGCGCACTTAGCCAAGGGTGCGATATTTTGCTTATTAACAAACGCAAAGAGAAGCTAGATTGTTTTCAGGGGGTCGGAGCTTTAGCTCCGACAAGAACAATGCCTCTTTTGTTCTTTCCTATCGCGCAGCCTTCTTGCGCGAGTACTCAGGCTTCACGGGTCACGAGCCTTAGCCTCGAAGTAACGACCTTACGCAAGTGCTTCTAGTCTGCCGTCGCAACCCTGTTCCGCAGTGTCCCAATCCCACTCACGCTCACTTCCACCACGTCTCCCGCGCTCAGCAGACTCACCCCCGAAGGAGTTCCCGTCGAAATCACGTCTCCAGGCACAAGCGTCATCACCTGCGAAATCCACCGAATCAGAAAATCCACCGCAAACACCATTTCACTCACGCTCGCCGATTGCCGCCGTTGCCCGTTCACAAACGTCTCGACGCGCGCCGCGCCCAAATCAAGCTCCGTCTCGATCCACGGTCCGAACGGGCAGAACGTATCGAATCCCTTCGCCCGCGTGAACTGCACGTCTTTCTTCTGCAAGTCCCGCGCCGTTACGTCATTCAGGCACGTGTAACCCAGAATGTACGGCCGCACCTCATCCGACGCCTTCAGCCGCCTGCAATTTCGACGCATCACCACCGCCAGCTCGCCTTCGTAATCCACGCGCTCCGAAAGCGGCGTCAGCACAATCGCATCCTCCGGCGCAATAATCGCCGAAGGCGGCTTCAGAAAAATCAGCGGTTCCTTCGGTAATGTGCTTCCGAGTTCCGCCGCATGCTCCGCATAATTTCGCCCGACGCAAACAATTTTGCTTGGCTCGCTCGGCGCCAGCAACTGAACGTCACCGAGCGCCCAGCTTCGTCCTTCCTCAGCGCGAGCATCAAAAAGGGAAGCCATTTCATACACGCGCTCTTCGCGAATCACTCCGCAGCGGCTTTCGCCGCGATTGCTCGCGGTTTCCTTCGCACGAAATCGGCACAGCCTCATTTTCGTTCGCCAACTTTCCTTTTCTTATGGATTGTCGCTAACCGAAATCGGCACGCTCACAGAAACAATCGCGCTCGCTGCGCTCTCATTCCCCGCGCGGTCAATCGCCGTCACGTGGTAGAAATATTTCTTCCCCGCCTCAACCGAATCATCGCGAAACACCGGCGTCAGCAGCGGAGTTGCATTCAACTTCGTTCCCGCGCCGCTCTCTGATTCGCTGCGATACACATTGTAACCCTGCAAATCGCTTTCGCTGCTGATCGCCCACGATAGATCCACGTGCGCCGCTGTCGTGCCGCTCGCCGCCGTTGCCGCTGCAACCAAACCCGTCGGAGCCGCAGGCGCAAATGTGTCTCGCGGCGTCACCTCCAGCACATTCGATTCCGCCGACTCCACCGAACCCGCCTCGTACACCGCTACGCTTCGCACCGAATACGCAGACGCCCGCCCAAATTCAAATTTCGTGTCGTTGTAAGATGTCGCCGCGGTTTCTCCGAGTAATACCAGTCCTGCTCCTTCATTTCTCGTCGCGCTTTTCGTTCCGTCGTTCGCACGACTCGCCGCCGAATTTCCCGTCTCCATTTCCGCCCGATATACCCGATACCGAATCTGCGCCGCCCCGGCTCCTTCTTCAGGAATCACCGCTGCCGTCCACGAAAGCTCGATCGCATTTTGCGTGATCTGCGCTCGCAAATCTTCAATCGCCTGCGGCGCTGGAAAAATCTTTACTCGAACCACGTTCGAATCCGCCGATTCGTGCCTTCCAAACCCTGTCCGTACCTCGTACACCGCCTCGCCCCCGGCATGTGCCGCAATTTCCTCCGGTGCCAGCGCGTCCGCGAACTGAATCTGTCCATCTTCAAGATATTTGCCCGTCATCTGCGGCGGAATTGTCACCGCCAGTGATGGCTGAGCCGCCTCAGCACCGCCCGCCTGCGCCGCAATAAATGCACGGTAAATTTCAATCGCAGGTGTCTTGGAGAGTTTCCGCCCGTGCGCCGTCTCGGTCGGAAACGTAAAGGAAAGCAGGATGGTGTCGCCGGACTGCTTTGCGGAAAGATCGCTGATTGCTCGCGGAACCGTCGGCTGTCGCGTCACCGGAACGCCCGGTGCGGCGCATCCCGCGGTTAGCATCAAAATCAAAGCCGCCGCCGCAAAAATTTCCGCGGCGTAAATTCCTTGCACGCGTCGGCTGATCAGACTGGCTGGCTCTTGCGAGTTTCGCGCCATCGATGTTGCTTCTCGCGCCTCGGAAGGTCTACAGAATATAGCGGCTCAGGTCCTGGTCCTTCACCACATCAGAAAGCTGCTTCTGCACATACGCGGCATCAATCTTAATGCTTTTTTTCTTCATGTCCGGCGCATCGAACGAAATCTCTTCCAGCACTTTTTCCAGAATCGTGTGCAGTCTCCGCGCCCCGATATTTTCCGTCTGGTCGTTCACCAGCGCCGCAAATCGCGCAATCGCCGCCACACCGTCGTCGCTGAACGTCACCTTCAATCCTTCCGTGTCCAGCAGCGCAATCGATTGCTTGATCAGCGCGTTTTTCGGTTCCGTCAGAATCCGCACAAAATCTGCTTCGCTCAGCGAACTCAGTTCCACGCGAATCGGAAATCGCCCCTGCAACTCCGGAATCAAATCCGAAGGCTTCGTGGTGTGAAACGCGCCTGCCGCGATGAAAAGCACATGGTCCGTTCGCACCATCCCGTACCGCGTGTTGACGGTCGTTCCTTCCACGATCGGCAAAATATCCCGCTGCACTCCCTCGCGCGAAACGTCCGGTCCGTGCCCCGACTCCCGCCCTGCAATTTTGTCCACTTCGTCGATGAACAAAATCCCCATCTGCTCCACGCGATCCACCGCGATGCGCGTCACCTGCTCCATATCCAGCAGCTTGTTTTCCTCTTCCTGAATCAAATAATCGTAAGCCTCCGCCACCGTCATTTTCCGCTTCTTCTTCTGCTGCCCAAAAATGCCGGAAAGCATGTCCTTCACGTTGATGTCCATCTCTTCCACGCCCTGGCTCGACACAATCTCGAACGCCGGCGTCATCCGCTCCCGCACTTCCACCTCGACCATCCGCTGGTCCAATTTCCCTTCGCGCAACTGCGCCCGCAGCTTCTCCCGCGTGCGCTGCGCAATCTCGCGATTCTGCGCTTCCGTGTTCGCTGCAGTCGTATCAATCGTCGTCGGTGGCGGCAACGCCGGCAGCAGCAAGTCGAGCAATCTTTCTTCCGCCGCCTGCTCCGCGCGTTCCGCTACTTCGTCCAATTTTTCTTCGCGCACCATGTCGATGGCCACTTCAATCAAGTCCCGCACCATCGACTCCACATCTCGCCCCACGTATCCCACTTCCGTATATTTCGAAGCCTCCACTTTGACGAACGGACATCCCGCCAGCCGCGCTAGCCGCCGCGCAATTTCCGTTTTCCCCACTCCCGTCGGCCCAATCATCAAAATATTCTTCGGCAGAACGTCTTCCGCCATCTCCGGCTGCAATTTCTGCCTGCGCACTCGGTTCCGCAGCGCTACCGCCACTGCACGCTTCGCCGCATTCTGCCCCACAATATACTTGTCCAGCTCCGCTACAATCTCTCGCGGTGTCAGCTCATCAAACGACGGCAGCGGCTCCGGCTCCGCCGCCTGCTGCTCGCCGTTGAGATAAATCACCATACCCTTGTCATCCTTCTTTTCGCCCTTTTCACCCAAAGTCTCGCCCCGTTCACCCCTAGAGTTCCTCAATCACAAACGTCGCATT
>JASHYE010000385.1 GCA_030043155.1 Candidatus Acidiferrales bacterium
TCTGAATCCGGATGGTTTCTGTGGCGTACCGATCGGAGTGAATGCTTCGGGAAATCCGACGAACATCTTTCCCTCGGGATTGATCAACCCGATTGCCAAGCAGCTCTCGAGCCTGTTCCCCCTGCCGAATGTGAACATTAGCGGATCGAACTTTCTATCGGAGCCAAAGCGAAGCACCACACAGAATAATTTTGACGTTCGCATCGACAACAAGCTTGGCGACAAGGATTCGATGTTTGGGCGATTCAGTTACGAAGACCAGCCGAGTTTCATTCCTTCACCGTTCAATAATGTGCTCGACGGCGGAGCATTTCAGGATGGTTACCAGGACGATTCCTATCGCAGCCTAGCACTGAGTGAGACGCATGTTTTCTCCCCGAATACAGTTAATGAATTTCGACTGGGCTACAACCGCATTAACTCACACCGCTTCCAGCTCAATTACAACCAAAATGTTGCCGGGGAAGAGGGATTCGTTAACGTCCCGTTCGGACCGGACTTTCTGGACAATGGCGGCCTGCCGAGCATTTCTATAGACGATGGAACCGCAGCGATCGGAAGCTCGGGCTTTTTGCCGTCCATCGAGAGACAAAATGCTTATGAGATCATCGATAACCTGACGAAAATCCACGGCCGTAATTCCATGAAATTTGGAACAGAGATACGCTTGGTGGAATTCACGATTTTTCAGCCGGCCGCGTCGCGCGGGACTCTTGACTTTGCTAGCGATTTTACGGACAACCCCGCCGCTCCAGGGACCGGGGGCGAAGCTTTCGCAACTTTCCTCTTGGGCCTGACCGACGCTGCGACAATCACCAATATGCACGACGTTGACTATAACCGGCAGGACTACTCGTGGTACGCCGAGGATGACATTCAAGCGACGCCCAAGCTGGTCTTGAACCTTGGTCTTCGATATGAAGTGTTCACGACAGTGAAAGCCCGCTATAACGAGGAAGCAAATTTCGATTTTGCAACTGGCTCCTTGATTGTTCCCGCAGGCCAGACAGCGCAGTTGACGCCCACACTTGCGGGCCTAATTCCGATTGAGCGCACCGGGAGTCCGGGACTCATTTCGCCGGACCTGCTCGACTTCGCGCCACGGATTGGCGTTGCTTATCAGATTACGAACAAATTGGTCTTGCGCACTGGCTACGGAATTTTCTATGGCGGCGAAGAAAACGGGCCATTTTCGAATCCGAGCCCCGGTTTCAATCCGCCGTTCTTCGTTACGGAAAACTTCCCGTCGATTGGCGGATGCTCCGGATTCCCATCGGCAAATCCCGGCTCGGGCCAACTCGACTGCGCTCTGGAAGGTCTCACCAATCTGTCACAAGCTTTCCCGGCAAGCTCGCTTACGGATCCCAATACACCGACGCTCTTTTCTGAGGGGCCGAATTTGCCAACTCCTTACACCCAACAATGGCACTTCGGATTCCAATACCAACTCCCGGCACAGATGTTACTGGATATTTCCTATGCAGGATCTCACGGCACAAACCTCTACGGGATGTACAACGGGAATCAGGCCCAGCCAAATGAAACATTTTGTACAACCAACGGCAACACGCCGGAAGACTGCCCCACAGCACCGCGGCGGCCCTTCCCGACCGTCGACGGGCCTATCGATACTTTGCGAGCGAACGACTTCTCCAACTACGACGCGTTACAGGCGAGCTTGGAAAAGCGATTCTCGCAGGGGTTGCAATTCGAACTGTCCTACACTTATAGCCATTCGCTAGACGACGCTTCCAGCGCGAGCTTAGGCTCGCTCAACAACGGCGATTTCCGCGACCAGCTTGATCCATCCCTCGAATATGGCAACTCAGATTTTGACGTGCGCCAGCGTTTTGTGGCGAGCTACATCTATGAACTTCCGTTCGGCAAGGGCAAGAGGTTCGCAGCAGATGCCAGTGGCGTGCTAGATCAAATCGTAGGCAACTGGCAGGTCGAGGGGATCACGACCGCTCAAACAGGCAACTGGTTCACCATTACGGACGCAATAACCAATGTTTCCACCAGCGATGGGGGAGGGGTCGTCGGCTATTATGAAGTGCGACCGAACGTGGTCGGAAATCCCAATGGACACCCATGCGTTCCGGGGACTGTTTTCAATACATGCGCCTTTGTTGACAACTCGACGTTTTTTACCTTTGGCAATGCTGGCCGCAATATTGTACTCGGACCAGGGTTGCAGAACTGGGACTTTTCCGTCATCAAGACAATTCCTCTTAATGAGGACAGGCGTTTTGAGTTTCGGAGCGAATTCTTCAATATTTGGAACCACGTGAATCCGCTGTTAGGACCGGAGGGCGCAATCAGCGAAGAACCGCAGGCCGTGGAATTCGGCACTCCGCAATTCGGTTTTCCTATTGCCGCTCGTGATCCGCGATTTATTCAGTTTGCGCTCAAGTTCTACTTCTAAATGTTTCCGTGGACGCAGGTTAAAAGGAAGCTCTCAAGGACGACTTTCGCTGGCCTGATGGAAGCGATTTTGTTGACGGCTGTCGTGTTGCCGTTCGCACGGTGCTCCTATTCGCAAGACGTGACTGTGCACAATCAGCAGCTCGCGGTAACAGTGCGTTCAACGGACGGTTCATATGAGATCAGTATAGAAGGCAATAATCGCGCGGCCATTCACGCGGCAGTCGCTGCAGAGATTGATCACGCCTGGGTGAAGTCGAGCGATTTTCCGCAACACCGAGCATCACCATCGCAGTTTAACGATGCCCTGGGTCGAGGCCGCCAGATTGAGGTCACTTTCAACGGACTCCCCAACAAACCAATCCTGCGTTACGTGATCCGTCTTTACGAGGACCATCCTTATGGTGAGATCCAGGTCGATGTGCTCAATGACGAGCAAAAGGCGATAAGCGTGCAAGACATTCGTCCGGTGGACGCGATTGGCGCTGACACGATTCACCTCGGAGAGAGCGAATCGTCCGATCGCGTGTTGTCGGACAGTTTCAGCGAAGACTGGCCGCCGCTCAGGATTTATGATCTTGGAAAAGCGCCGGACGGCTTGCATTTGGGCGTTGGCAGCCAGTTAATTTACAATCGCCAGAGTCATGAAAGCTTGTTTTTGGGAGCACTTACTTCCAATCGCTTTCTGACGATCCTTAACCTGCGAACAAAAGTCGCGGCATCGGACGAGCCTTCCGTTGTGTCATATACAGTGGATTCCACCGGAACGACCGAAATTCAATCAACAGACGAAGAGTCGGGGCTGCTGCATGCGCCCGCTGAAAATCGCATTCCGCTGAGCCTGTCTGTGGCTGCTGAGGCGACAATATCTTCTGAACCCCTTATGTTGGCCGCCGGCGACGACTATCACGCTCAACTCGAGGACTACGGAGCTGCTGTGCGCGTACTTCACCACGCTCTGGTGAGCGGCGAAAATCTCCTCGGCTGGTGGAGCTGGACAGCTTTTTATTACAAAATTACTGCCGACGACGTTTTGACCAATGCACGATGGCTCGCAGAGCATCTGGAATCGCTCGGCTATGATTATTTCCACATTGACGAGGGCTATCAGTTCGCTCGCGGGGAATACACAACACCTGACGCGACGCGCTTTCCCGAAGGCATGCTCGGACTTGAGCACAAAATTACCCGCCTAGGATTGCAGCCGGGAATCTGGACCGCTCCTTTCGAAGTTACCCAGCGCGCATCGGTCTATCAAAATCATAAGGATTGGTTGGTCCATAACGCGGCCGGCACGCCGATTTCGGTTGGCGAGGTCGGCGAAGGAATACCCGATCGCATTTTCGTCTTGGATAGCACGAATCCAGGCGCTCAAGAATATCTTCGCCAGACGTATCGCACCCTCGTTCGCGAATGGAACATCCGTTACATCAAGTTGGATTTCATGGACACGACAGCAATCGAAGGCTACTACTATCGACCAAACACTACGGCGCTTGAGGCGCAACGCATCGGCCTTGAAGTGATTCGCGAGGCCGTAGGGGACGATGTCCTTCTCGACAAAGACGGCAGTCCTATGCTCAACGTGGCCGGCATCCTTAACGAAGGCCGCGTTTCCACGGACACCGGTCATGCCTTCAGCCTCAGCAGACAAGCAGCAACCGGAATTTTTTCCCGCTATTACATGAATCGAAATTTTTTCCTCAGTGATCCCGACGCCTTTAGCGTCTCAAAGCAAGTGGTGAGGGAGGACCATCCGAGACCCCTGACGCTCGACGAAGCACAAGTCTCCATCGCACTCGCCGCCGTTTCCGGCGGGATGTTCGAGATTGGCGACGACCTTCCTACTCTCGGGCTTAGTCCGGAGAGGTTGGCGCTCGTTGAAAATCCTGACCTTTTGCAAATGGCCAAGCTTGGCCGCTCAGGTGTTCCACTCGATTTAATGAGCTACCGAGCGGAGGACGAACAGCCGAGCGTTTCCCTGGTGCGTGAAGATCCGCGACAGACGATGCTCGCCGTTTTCAATTGGACGGAGCGACCGGCTTCTCACTCTTTTGCGCTCGCGGAACTGAACCTTCCCGATCACGACTCCTACGAAATTTCTGATGTGTTTGATGGAAACCAATCGGTTCCGCTGAATAACGGCACGATAAAGATCGAGAATCAGCGGCCCCATTCCGTTAGATTGCTGAAGATAATCGACACGTCCATTCCTTCTGCGCCACCGGACGTAAGCGCCTCCGCGCCAAGCCATGCGAAACGCGGCGAGCAAATCGAATTTACAGCGCAGGCTTCAAGAGCGGGGGTGCCTGCGGTGAGCTATCACTGGGATTTCGGTGATGGCGTAAGCGTCAATGGTCCCACTGTCTCTCACGCGTACACCTATGCGGGAACCTTTAAGGTGAATTTGAGGGTTGAAGGTGTAGATGGCCTGTCCGCGGAGAAAACATTTTCCGTTACCGTCAGTGGCGAAGCTAAGACTTCGCCGCCTCGTCGATATATGCAACCAGGCGGTTGATACGCGCGATTGACCGACTCCCGGAATGTCCTATTGCTAATAGTAGATGCTGAATCGTGCTACCGTCAGGTAACGCTATGGGAAAAGAGCCTCAACTGAGGCGCATTGCGGCCCATGCTGGCGTTGAGCTAGCGATTTGCGTTTTCCTGGCGGTGCTTGGCTCGTGCCCGGTGCTGAACGCTCAAAATGTGGTGCTGACTGGATCTCTTAGCGGACGGGTATCTGACCCGAGTGGAGCGTTGGTACCCGGCGCGTCGGTAGTAGTACAGAACCTGGCGACAGGCGTTGAGCAATCCATCGTGACAAATCGTCAGGGGCTTTATCAGCTTCCCTCGCTTATGCCTAGCACGTATTCGCTTATCGTGAGCCTCCAAGGATTTCGCAACGTGCATGTGCTGGTGCGTGTGGTGGTCGGAACCACTACGCAGCAGGACATTCGGCTGGAAGTGGGCTCTGACAGGGAAACAGTTCGAGTAATCGGAACCACGCCGCTTCTGCGGCCTGCGGAATCCTCCGCCAGCACGGTGCTGGACCGGTCATTCATCTCGCAACTTCCGCTCAATGGGCGACGCTACACTGACTTTACGATGCTCACGCCCAATACGAGTTATGACGGCGACACAGGGCTAGTGAGCATTGCCGGACAACAAGGTGGCGAAGACTCGGGATATGCCAACGGAAACGGTTCGAACGCTTTCACCGTCGATGGCACGAATGCAACCAACAATTATTTTGCGGACATTCTTGGGCGCTACCGGATTCCGTACCTGTACGGCGAGGATGCGATTCAGGAGTTTGAAGTTTCCGTAAGCCCTTATTCGGCGCTCTACGGGGGTGCAGCCGGCTTCGTGAATGCCGTCACCCGGTCAGGAAGCAATGCATTTCACGGCAGCGCGTTCTACTATAACCGAAATTCCGCGACGGGAGCCAACGATGCTCTCGATAAAGCTGCTGGTTTCCCCAAACCGCTAGATGCGCTGCAGCAATTCGGTGCTGGAGTGGGGGGGCCGATTGTGCGAAATCGGCTATGGTTCTTCATGGATTATGAGCAGCAGCTGCGCAACAATCCTATTCCCGTTATCAATCCGGCGTTGTCGACGACGCCACAGACCCTTGGAGGTTTTTTAGCCGCGAACTTTGGAATTCCGGCAGGAACGAGTCTGCCTCCGCCAAACGGATCGTTGCCGGTACCAGGCAGCGACACTGCCCCGGATCCAAACAATCCCGTGTACCTGCGGCAGGTCTCGAACGCAATCAATGCCCTTAACTCTAATCTGGGCTCGAGGCCACGAACGCGGAACGATATTGTGTTGACCCCGCGGCTGGATTTTCAGGCGACACGTCGCGACGCATTCTTCCTCACATTAGACCTGAACCGTTTCAATTCGCCCGGCGGAGTGATCACCGATCCAACGGTCGGTGACTATGGGTTGCAGACGCTGGCCAATGCCTATGTGCGTACTTCGCAGGTTAGCTTGGGATGGACGCACACGTTTTCGGCTAATCTGCTAAATGAGTTTCACGCGGGAACTTCGCAGGATGACGAATTCGCAACCCCAACTGCATCCGCTTCGAACACACCCACGATAATTTTGGATAGTCCTGCGGCTTTCACGTTGGGAAACGCGCCGTTCTCCATAGGAAAGGTTATTGAAAGACAATATTCTTTCTCGGACAGAATTGATTACGCCGCCGGAAAACACACACTGCAGTTTGGATTCGATTGGAGCCGTGCATGGGATGCGGACACAAATGACGGGGGCGCTGACCCGAACGCAGCCGTGGACCTAGGGTCACCGCTGGGCATGTATGAATTTTCCAACTTGGAAGACTTCGCACTTGGTGAATACAACGTCTTCAGCCAGGCCTCGGGCAATCCGACTTTCTCTTTCGCCGTGCCGTACTACGGATTCTACGTTCAGGACACGTATCGTGTCTCGCCGCGTTTGACGCTGGAAATGGGCCTTCGCGAGGACTTCCAGGTCTATCCGCAGCCGGCGGAGAATCCCGCCTTTCCTCTCACTGGCCAATATCCGAATCAGTTTCTTCGACTGGCTCCCCGCTTTGGATTTGCATGGCAACCGGAGTCGAAAACTGTGATTCGCGGCGGATTCGGCGAGTTCTACACCAACATGAACGGCCTCAACTATCGCAACGCGGTGATCTCGAACGGACTGGCTTCGCAGGAGTCTTCGGCCGCCGCGAATTACACCTCAGGCCCCCCGGACCAGGCGTTGCCGACGTTCCCGAACACACTTCCGGCGAATTCGCCGCTCTTTCAAGCCGCGCCGGATATTTCACTCGTTTCGCCGCAGTTCCGCGTGCCATACATTTTGCAGGCGAGTGT
>JASHYE010000386.1 GCA_030043155.1 Candidatus Acidiferrales bacterium
ATCGTCGCCGGCATCGGATTGCTCTTTCATTCCACGGGTTCAGTTGGTTCGATTGGCACAATCATTGCGATCGTCATCGCCGCATTTCTGTTCCAGCCTCTGCGAGACTGGATGCAGGCGCGCCTCGACCATTTTTTTTACCGCGACCGCCTGAACTACCGTCGCACGCTAATCGAATTTGGCCGCACTCTGACGAACGAAGTTCGTCTGGAGCCGCTGTTCGATTCTGTACTCGACCGCATTTCGCAGACATTGCTGGTCGATCGGCTCGCGGTTTTCCTAGAAGATCCGCAGGAGCCGGGCGCATTCACCCTCTCGCGCTCTCTCGGAGTCAGCGCCGAAGGGCCTGTTGATTTAAGCTTTTTGAACGTTACCGAGCGTCCCGCGCTGGCTCAGGCGTGTCTTTTCTTCGAATCTGCTCGCGGCTCCTCGGAAAGCGAGTCCGTTCGCCGCACCCTCGAACAGCTCGGCCTAAACTATTTCATCTCCTGCCGCTTTCGTGATCGCGTCGTCGCGATCCTTGGACTGGGTAAAACGGTCGACGGCGATTATCTTACGAGCGAAGACATTGAGCTCCTCAGCACGATTGCCGGATATTTTGCAATCGCGATTGAGAATGCCCTCCTCTACAACTCGCTCGAACAGAAAGCCTCTCAGATTGAGCGCCTTAAGGAGTTTCACGAGAACATCATCGATTCCCTCAGCATTGGCGTCCTCACCGTCGATCTCGATGATCATATCGAGTCCTGGAACCCGCAAATGGAACGTCTGCTTGGCATTTCCCGGGAAGAGGCTGTTGGATGCTTCATGGGCGATATTCTTCCGCCCGACCTTCTTGCCGAGATTGCCTCCCGAGCGAATCATGAGCAGGTAATCAGCATCTATAAATTCAGGATTCGCGGCCGTCACGGCCAAGAATTTGTCGTCAACGCGTCCTTTGCGCCGCTGGTAGGCAAGAGCGGCGCGCAGAATGGCCGGCTGATCCTGCTCGACGATATTACTCAGCGCATTCGCATGGAAGAGCAGATGGTGCAGAACGAAAAACTCACTTCGCTCGGATTGCTTGCCGCCGGCGTGGCTCATGAGGTCAATACTCCGCTGGCGGTCATCTCCAATTACATTCAAATGCTCTCCAAGCAGATTCCCGGCGAGGATCCGCGGCAGAAAACAATTGACAAGATCGTGAAGCAGACTTTCCGCGCCAGCGAAATTGTGAATAATCTCCTGAATTTCTCGCGCACGGGTGCCGCAGAATTCACGGAGATCGATCTCAATTCCATTCTCGATGAGACCCTGACGCTGGTTCAGCATCCTTTCCGCACCGCCCGAGTGAACGTTGTTCGCAATTTCGCCAAGCCCTTGCCCCTCATGCTGGGCTCAAACACTCGCTTGCAGCAGGTTTTCCTGAATCTACTGATGAACGCCCGGGACGCGATGCCTTCCGGCGGTATGATCGAGCTCCGCACCTATGCTCAAAATGGCTCCGTCGAAGTAGAAATCACGGACACGGGCATTGGCATCCGTCCTGAAAACTTGCACCGCATTTTCGATCCTTTCTTCACCACGAAGGCTTCCGGGCGCGGCACAGGCCTCGGTCTCTCCGTGAGCTATGGAATTGTCAAGGAACATGGGGGCAGAGTTGAAGTGCGCTCCACGCCGGAGAAGGGAACTTCGTTCCGCCTCGAATTTCCGGTAGCCAGAAAGGCCGTTCATGTCTAAAGGCACCATTCTCGTCGTTGATGACGAGCTCGAAATCCGCGAGGGACTCGCCGCGCTGCTTTCAGCTGAAGGCTACTCGGTGACGGAAGCGGGCACGGGCGAAGAAGGACTGGCGCGGATCGAGGAACGCCCTTTCGATCTTCTGCTACTCGATGTGAGCCTGCCCGACCGGAACGGTATCGAGCTTCTTTGTGAAATCCACCACCGCGATCCTCATCTTTCCAAAATTCTGATTACCGCTTATGGATCCATCGATATGGCCCGCGCCGCGTTCAAGAATGGCGCGCAGGACTACATAACCAAGCCCTGGTCCAACGACGAATTACTCGCGCAGGTTTCTCTTGCGATCGAAGGCACGCGTCTGCGGGAGGAAAATCGCCAGCTCAAGCGCGCCCTCAAAGAGCGCTATAACTTCCCGAACATCATCGGAAAGAGCGAGAAGATGCTGTCGGTGCTCGACCTCGTTTCTCAGGTCGGCCCCTCCCGCTCCACCGTTCTCATCCATGGTGAGAGCGGAACGGGCAAGGAAGTGATTGCCAAGGCCATTCATTCGGCCTCTCCGCGGGCGGACAAGCCATTCATCCCAATTAACACAGGCTCAATTCCTGTCGATCTTCTGGAGTCTCAGCTTTTTGGCCATGTCAAAGGCGCGTTCACCAGCGCAATCGCCTCCAAAAAAGGCCTGTTTGAGGTTGCCGATCAGGGCACAATTTTCTTCGATGAAATCAGCACCATCAGCCCCGAAACTCAGGCCAAGCTCCTGCGCGTCATTCAAGAGCGGGAGTTCATGCGCCTCGGCGGCACGGAAACCATCAAAGTTGATGTCCGCATCATCGCTGCATCCAACGAAGACCTTACTGCTCTCGTTCGCCAGGGCCGCTTTCGGGAAGACCTGTTTCACCGTTTGAACGTCATTGCGCTTTCTTTGCCTCCGCTTCGCGCGCGCAAAGAAGATATTTCGCTCCTTGTGAGCCACTTCATCGATCACTTCGTGAAGGATAATGCCAAGCCGCCGCGGCGCTTCGCCCTGACCGCGATGCGCACTTTGATGGATTATGACTGGCCCGGGAATGTCCGCGAGCTCGAAAACGTCGTCGAGCGGGCCATCGTTCTCTCCACGCAAGAAACCATGGACGTGGACCTGTTGCCGGAAACCGTTCGCAGCCGCGAAATTGCCAAGGGCGTGCGCCTCCATCTCGCGGAATTTCTTCCGCCGATGCCCGGCGAACCCGGCGCGAATGCCAGCGCTTCCCGTTCGCTTTTTGAGATCCTCGAGGAAGTCGAGCGCCGCATCATCTTGGATATGCTCGACCATTCGAACTGGAATCAGACCGAAGCTGCCGAGCGCTTCCAGGTTCCGCTCTCGACGCTCAATCAGAAAATCAAGCGACTGGGAATCGAGACACGCCGTCGCGGAATCTCTTCTCAGGGCTCGTCCGAAGCGGAATCCCCTCTCCGTCCGCGCAACTTTGCGGCGGATAAGGCCATTTAGGCTTTCAGGAAAATCAGGCACCCTGCTCTTTGGCTTCGGAATCCGCTTTCCAGCCACGGGGCATCAGCGTGGTGCTGAGGTCCAGTCCCGTCAGGTCAACTCCATTGAGATCCGTTTCCCGCAGCACCGCCGAGGTCAGGTCCGCTTCTCGCAGATCCGCGCCGCGAATATTGGTGCTGCGAAAGTTCACCACACGCAAATTCGCCCGCCGCAGAACTGCCCCGCTTAAGTCCGCGCGAAAACATTCCACGCCGCCCAGCTGCGCTTCGGTCAAGTCCGCGCCCGCCAGATTCGTTTCCGTTAGATCCGCGCCGCGCAAATCCGCGCGTTTCATCTTCGCGCCGCTGAGGTCCGCACTGCAAAGTTTCGCCTCGCGCAGGTCGGCTTTCTCCAGATTTGCACCGTGCAGCAGCGCATAAGCGAGATTCGCTCCCCGCAAATTCGCGCCGCTCAGATTTTCGCCGGCAAGCTCCGCTCGTTTTCCGCCTTCCGCCCCTCGTGTGAATTTCGCGTGCGCTTCCAAAATCGCTGCCAATTGTTTGGCGCTATATTTCATAGATTTCGACGTCCCTTTCTCCGCGTTCCTGGGCGCCCACGAAGACACATGCGAGCGGTCGCCAATAAGAACCGCGTAATCTTACCTGATTCCGCCGCCGTTTTCTTCGCCTAGCTCGGGTGTTTTTCCTCGAGGAACACCAATTCAGATAATGCTTTTGTGATACTCTGAAACCAGGCCGCAGATGCAGTTCCGCACCGCATTGCGTGATTTGATCATCGAGTTGCTCATCCGAAATCTGCCTGCAAAGGCGTGTCTGGCGTTTTTTCTAGTGCTGTTTGTTTTCGCACCATTCTTCCCATTTCGTGTCGTAGCACAGGAACTGCCTCCCGGCGACCAAAGCGCGCAGGAGATCGTCGCGAATCTTTGTACGGGACGCGTGGTGATTGGAGTCGCCAAGGACGGCATCGTCGTCGCCACTCTTGAAAATCCTATCGAGCCGCAAACACGCCCGCCTATGATCGTTTCCATCACCGACGAGAGGGTTGCCGTTCTTCTAGGCGCGGCTGACTGGTGGCTCCCCGATCAAAACCGCGAACTCGCGCGCCTCGATCAGGAGCTTCCCACGCTGCCGCCGCCAGAAGGTATGGGCGCCAATCGCCCGCGTCTTCAAACGGGCTACGACGAAGGTGGGGGCTCCGAAGCCACCGGCATCGAGAATCTTGCCGATAATCTCCGCGCCCGTCTAGCGGTCATCGCCAATCACATTCATGGAAATCTGAACCTCAGCGAAGACCAACCGCTGCTGGAGATGATTGTCGCCGATTACGCGCCTAATTACGGGCCGGAAGCCTGGCTCGTCGAATATTTCGTCGAACAAGAGCCAGAACAGGGCGACTACTGGCAGACGCGCATTCTGCAACCAAAATATGATCAGCTATGGCCGCCCGAGAAAGACCAGGCTCGCGGCCTCGTGGAAGTCAGTTACCCCGCCGCGACTCCGATTGCGAATCTTATTCACTCCGGAGATGAGCGCCTCGCGCAATCAATTGCTGCAGTACCCGGAATGACAGAGATTTCCGCGTCGATTCTTGATGGCGACATCGAAAAGCTAAACGCTGTCGACCTCGCAGCATTTCTCCGCACCGCTCTCGGCGCGCTCGCGGTGCCAAAAGCGCGCATGATCGAAGCGGAAGTCAACAAGATTCGCGGCGTGGGCTGGTTCATCGAGCCTCCCGTCGAGCCGCAAGTCGCCGGAGCGGAACAAACGCGCCCCGCTGGAGCGCCCAGCCTGAGCCATCCCTCGAAGCCCAATGGCCCCGGCGCGCACTGAGAGATTTTCCCCCTCGCATATAAGGCCGGTTCTCGCTACGTTTTCATCTCGCAGTTTCTAACGCAGCTGTACTGGTACTGGCACATTCCAAATTTCATGTAACTCTATGAATTTTAGGATAGTTATTTTTCATTCATTCGTATTTTCCCCTTGACAAAACTCTTCCCTCGGCATATTACGGCTACCATCAGTGGTGTGGGCGCAAGGGGTGAGCGCCAAAACGTCTCATGAAAATTGGAGGTCTGCGAAAATGGTAATTCCCTTCACAAATTTGCGTGCACGTGTGTCCGTTCTTCTTCTCGCGATCGCCGCTGCGGCAGCATTGATGTTTGTCGCGCCGATGGCTGCCTGGGCGCAGTCTACAACGTCCGGCTCAATTGGCGGAGTTGTTGTCGATCCCTCCAACGCCGTAATTGTTGGCGCCAAAGTAGTGATCGAGCAGCAGGGCACCAGCCTCACGCAAGCGACCAAGACTGATACGGCTGGCCGGTACAGCTTCCCTGCCGTGGCGCCCGGTATTTACACGATTACGGTGTCGCAGGCTGGCTTCCAGACCAATGTCGTGACGGCAGCAAACGTGGAAGTCGCAAATTCCTATACTTACAATTTCACGCTCAAGGTCGGCCAGCAGAGTCAGACAGTCGAAGTTACGTCCATCCCTGGCGCCGATTTGCAGACCACCAATGCCAGCATCGGCACGACCATGAGCGGCACCATGATTCAGAACTTGCCGACCATTCAGCGCAACGTCAGCTCGCTCCTCGGCCTTCAGCCGGCGGTTACGCCGATGACCACCAACGACGTGATGGGCGGCCAGGTTGCTGGCGCGGCCAGCGACCAGACGGTCTTCATGGTTGACGGCGGAGACGCCACCAGCGACACCGAGGGAACGAACAGCTACGCCGCAGTTCCTGGCGAAGTCGAACCCTCGCCGATCGTTCAGGTTGGCGTAGAAAGCACGTCAGAATTCCGTGTAGTTAGCGCCGGCCCCACTTCCAACGAGAACCGCGCTCAGGGCGGCCAGATTTCCATCGTCTCCAAAAGCGGAACGAATAGTTTTCACGGCTCAGGATATGAGTACTATCAGGGTGCCGTACTCGACGCCAATAGCTGGGCCAATAACCGCGACGGCATTGACCGCCCCGGCCTGGTAAACAACCGCTTCGGAGCCACATTTGGCGGGCCGTTCATGAAGAACAGATTCTGGTTCTTCGGAAACTATGAGGGCCGTCGTTTCCGCCAGACCGAGGATGCGACCAGTGATGTTCCGACAGCGACCGCGCGTGCGGGCGAGCTGATCTTCCCGGATGCTAACGGAACCCCCACGACATACAACTTCAATCCGGCCAATGGACCAATTTCTACGGCATGCGGTACCGCTGGCACTACGCCGTGTGATCCGCGTGGCATCGGTGTTGACCCACTGATCCAGAAGTACTGGAATCTAATGCCCTTGCCGAATACTCCGGGTACAGGCGACCTCTACAACAGCGTGGGTTTCACCTATCCTTTCCCTACGCCCGATAACGAGAACTACGGACTGCTCCGTTTGGATTACAAAATCAACGATCGCTGGACGCTCTTTGCCACCTACCGCCAGCAGAAGCTCCTTTATTACTCGCTGGGCCAGTACGACCTCATCAGCGGCCAACTCGGTACTCTTAGCTCTGAACCTGTGCTACCGCGCTACGCGACCTTCGGCCTCACTGGCGCGATCGGGTCCAGTTTCACCAACGAAGTCCACGGCGACTACCTGATCGACTTCTGGGGATATCGGCGTGCGCCCGTTGCGAACCCGTCTGCGATTACCGGTCTGGGCGGCGTGCTTGAGGTTTCCGGGGAGGGCGCAACTGGTACCGGCGATGCCAGCAAGCCTTGGGCCGACCCAATCAACTTCAATACTCAGAACGCCCGCAGCCGTTTCTGGGATGGCAGAGACCAGTACTACGCCGATGACGCGACCTGGCTCCATGGCACGCACAACATCACCTTTGGCGGTTCATTCTACTGGTGGAACATCACTCACCAGCGCGACGACAACGTCCTCGGCGGGTTGGCGGAAGCCGCGACTTACTACGTAGGCGCAGACACGATGTCCAGCGGCGCTTATACCTCTATCCCCTCGAGCGAAACTCCGCCGGTTTGCTCCACGCCAACCCAGACTTTGTGCCTGAATTCCGGCGACGTGAGTCGCTGGAGTACGGAGTACGCTTCCATGCTTGGGTTGGTCGACCACAGCTCGCAGGTGCTGACCACAAACAACCAGTTTCAACTGAATCCGCCGGGCACGGTTGCAACTGACCACGTTCACGTCCCGTCTTTTTATGCCTATGTGGGAGACGAGTGGCACCTGAAGCCGACCACCACCGTTACTTACGGGTTGAGCTACGGCGTTCAGTTCCCACCCGATGAACTCAGCGGTTTACAGGTGTTGCAGCAGTATGCCTCGAACGGGCAGGTGGTTGAGAACATACCCGCGTATTTCCAGGCGCGGCAGGCCTCTCTGGATCGCGGGAATCCGTATCCCAGTCTGGATGATCTGACAAATCCGGCGTTTGAATTCTCTCCCATTGACACAGTTCCCGGGCATACTCGGCCAACCAGCACGTATTGGGGCTCGATTGGTCCCCACCTGGCGGTTGCCTGGCAGCCACCCTGGCAGAACCGCATCTTTGGCACTAACCACAATACGGTGGTCCGCGTGGGCTATGCGCTTGAGTGGAACCGTACCAACGGCGTTTCGGAAGTCCTTACGCCTCTACTCGGCGATGGCTTGATGCAAGTCGCCGGATGCAATGCGCCGGATATAGCAGGGGCTTGTAATACTTCTGCCGGCGCAAGCACCGATGCCACAGACGCCTTCCGCATCGGAATCGACGGTGATTCGCTTCCCCCACCCACCGGCCACAGCGGCTATCCATACGTTCAAGCGCCGGGAATCAGCACCACGTATGGCTTCAACTTAGATCCTGACATAAAGCCGGCATGGTCCAACAACTGGAACTTCGACGTCCAGCGCTCGTTCTCTCACAATTGGCTGATCGACGTTGGCTATATCGGCCGCTTCGTTCACGACCTGTTGTCCGGAGGAGACATCAATGCCTCCGACATGTTTGCCAAGGACCCTGTTTCCGGGCAAACCCTTGCTCAGGCGTTTCAAGCAGTGTCAAACTGGGCGCAAGCAGGCGGGACCTGCACGGGTAGCGGCGCATCCATGAATTGTGGAACTCTAACCGCGCAGCCGTTCTTCGAGGACATGGCCGTTCCCGGTGGCAGCGCGACAGCAGGCCCGGCCTATTGCCAGACGAAGTACGGAACTTCATGCACCTTTGAGACGGCGGCTTCGACAATCGGCGCTGGTTTCCCGCAGAACGGCGATCTTGCCGATTTCATGCAGAGCAGCATCGGATACAACTACATCGCCTCAGCGCCTTTGGACCCAACTCAATTCCTGTTTAACTTCTGGAACTGGAGCGGCGGCTATTCCAACTATAACGCCGGGTTCATCAGCATTAAGAAGGCGCTCTCTCAGGGCCTCAATCTCAGTTTCAATTACACATGGTCTCATGCCCTGGGCACTGAGACCCTGAACCAGCAATACATCATTTACGGCAACCCTTCGCCGTTTGATCCGTCAACGGGATACACGGCCGAGCCATACGACACGCGCAATGTGTTCAACGTGGCTGCTTACTATCAGCTGCCTTTCGGCAAGGGAAAACGGTTCTTGTCGAGCAGCAATCTCCTGGATCGGTTCGTGGGCGGATGGTGGCTCTCCGGGATATGGACATGGCAGTCGGGCCAGCCGCAATGCGTGGGAGCCGATGGCAACTATGGCGACCTCGCTGGCGGAGCCATTGTTGATAACTGTGCTGTAGGTACCCAAAGCGGCAGCGCCTACAGCGGCGAGTTGGGGCAGCACACGGTCGTCGCCGACGGGCAAGCGAACATTTACATGTTCGCGAATCCGACCGCCGTCTTGGCACAGTTTAGTCGGCCAAACGAGACTACCGATTTGCGGCCGTTCAGCTTTAACTTCAACGGCTATCCACTGTGGGATTTGGACATGTCGTTGGGCAAGAACGTTCTCGATACAGAGCGTTTCAAGGGCACTTTCCGAGTTGACGCCTTTGACGTGTTCAACGCGTTCGTGCCCGCAGATGGCCCGCTTGACCTGGATAATCCTCCTTCGATCTTCGGAGAAGTGACCGGTCAAGCCAACAATCCACGCGTGGTTCAGCTGGGCTTCGAACTGACGTTCTAGGCCGCGCGAGCTAACGTTTAACCGGGCCGTTTCGCCTTCGGGCGGAGCGGCCCTTTTTCTTTTGCAAGCCAGCCTCAGAACGCCGCTTCCACTTGTTTTAGCTTTGCGGGCAGAGTAGGATGCACGGCGTTTTCATATCCACAGGATTCTTGTCCTTCATGTATCGGAGGAACCTAATGTCTGCTTTTCGAGCGTCCGTAGCAGTCGCAAAATGCTTTGCCGCAACTCTATTCGTCGCCGCGCTGGCCTTCTTCGGCTGCGCGCCGGGCGCCACAGCAGCACCATCGCACGTTGGACACGCCGCTGCACAGCCGGCAAAGAGCACCAAGGCTAAGGCGCCCGCCGTGCAGCCTATCGACGAGGAGTACACCGCGAAAATTAAAAAGTACACAACCGAGCCATACTTCACTTCGCCGCTCGTTGACTATCTTCCAGCGTCAAAGACCGTCCCCACTCCCGAAAAAGTTCTCGGCGAC
>JASHYE010000387.1 GCA_030043155.1 Candidatus Acidiferrales bacterium
GAAACGCTCTCCGCGTCGCAGGCGGATCTTGGAACGCTCATCGAGGTTCCGAAGGCCGTTCCTCCCGAGGAGCTTTCGGAAGGAATGCGCGTCCGCGTGCGCGGGATGAAGGAGCCGGTGATTTTTCGCCGCTGCGCCGCCTCGACGGCGGAAATTCAGGCTGGGCCGATGCGCATGAAAATTCCTCTTGTTGATATTCTCGGCATCGACACGGCTGCTGCACCGCGCTCGACCACGACGGCCGCGCAGCGCGGCGTTACCGTCAGTTCCACGCCTGCCGATGAGCCTTCCGCGAATGAAATCAATGTAATCGGCAACACGGTGGAAGAGGCTTCGCGCCGCGTTGACAAGTTCATCGACGCAGCTGCGCTCGAAGGCTTGCCGCGCGTGCGCATCATTCATGGACATGGCACAGGCGCGCTTCGTCGCGGGCTCGCGGAGTTTCTGTCCGCGCATCCGCTGGTTGCAAAAATTTATTCCGAAGCGGAAGACCGCGGCGGGACGGCGATAACCATTGCAGATTTGAAGGATTGAGAGCGAACGTGATGCAGGCTCATCTTGAAACGGATCGCCTGTGGCTTTGCCCGTGGGAACTCGGCGACGTCGCGGCGGCTCGTCCGATTTTCGGCGACGCCGAAGTCATGCGCTACATCAACGGTGGAACTCCGCGCTCCGACGAGCAGATCCGCGATTCGATCTTGCGTCAGCAGAATCATTTTCGCACGCGCGGCTTTTGCCTTTGGAAACTGCTTCTCAAATCCGACGGCCGCCTCATCGGCGACTGCGGCTTGCAGCCTCTGGAACTTGACGGAGTTTCGGAAGTCGAGATTGGCTGGCGCCTTGCGAAAGATCAGTGGGGTCATGGCTTCGCTACCGAAGCCGCACGCGTTGCATTGCAGCACGCGGTAGAATACGCTCACCTCGAGCGCGTCATCGCCATTGCAATGCCTGAAAACCGCGCATCGCTTCACATCATGGAGAAGCTCGGGATGAAATACGAGCGCGCTTCGCAAAAGGAAGGCTTCCCTATCGTCGTCTACACACGCAACTTCGCGCATGCGAAAATCCACGCAGACGTGACGGCACCTTAGGGTTATGGCGGAAGCGGGATCATTTGCGGAGCGGGTGAAGCAGCAGGCGGACATTGTTCGCATCATCGGCGAATACGTTCGGCTGAAAAAAGCGGGACAGAACTTCAGCGGGCTTTGTCCATTCCATCAGGAAAAGACGCCTTCGTTTTCCGTTCACGCGACGCGGCAGTTTTTTCACTGCTTCGGCTGCGGGAAGAGCGGCGACGTTTTTAAATTTGTGATGGAAATGGACAAATGCACTTTTCCGGAAGCGGTGCGGACGGTTGCGGCGAAATGCGGCATTGCGATTCCGCAGCCGCGGGAACGCTCTCCCGAAGAGCGCCGCGAAAATCAGCAGCGCAGCGCGCTGGTCGAAATTCACCGCGAAGCGGCGGCGTTTTTCGCGCGTGCGCTGAGTAATTCGCAGGAAGGAAAAGTCGCGCAGGCTTATCTGGAAGATCGCGGACTCGATGCGGAAACGATCGCGCGGTTCGGGCTGGGCTACGCGCCGTCCTCTGGAGATGCGCTCCTGAGGCATTTGAAGGCGAAATATGCTGAAAAGCTTCTCGAATCCGCAGGATTATTTTCGCGAGACCAGAGCGGCCGGCTTTTCGACCGATTTCGCCGCCGAATTATTTTTCCCATCGCGAACGAATCCGGCAAAGTCATCGCCTTTGGCGGACGCGCGCTCGGCGACGAGCATCCGAAATACCTGAATTCTCCCGAGACGCCCATCTATACGAAGAGCAACGTGCTCTATCATCTCGATCGCGCGAAGGAAGCGATCCGCAAGAGCGATTTTGCCGTCCTCGTGGAAGGCTATATGGATACGATCGCCGTGGCGCGTGCTGGAATTTCGAACGTGGTGGCGAGTTGCGGCACGAGCCTCGCCGAGGGCCAAATCAAGTTGCTCGGACGGTTTTCGCGCCGCGTGGTGGTGAACTATGACCCCGACGCAGCGGGCCAGGCGGCGACGGAACGGTCGCTCGTCCTGCTGCTGGAACGCGAATTCGACGCGCGTGTGCTCGCGCTTCCCGGCGGCTCGGACCCGGACAAATACATCAAAGAGCAGGGCGCGGAGGATTACGCGAAGCGCCTGCAAAACGCGCCCTCGTTCTTTGAATATTTGATTGGGCACGCGCGCGCGATGCCGCGCAATTCTCCGGAAGAAAAACTGGCCGCGCTGAATTTCCTGATGCCATACGCGCAGCGCATTCCAAGCAGCTTACTGCGTTCGGAGATTGCCACGAAAATTGCGTCGGAGCTTCGCGTGGAAGAGCCAGTTTTGCGTGAAGCTCTGCGCCGCGCCATTTCCGAGCGCCGAAGCGAGGTGAAGACGAAACCGGAATTGGTGCGCCCTGCGGTGCGTCCGGTGGAGCGGCGGCTGATGCAAATGCTCGTCGAAGCCGAGGGTTTCCGCGCACAGCTCGCATCACGCATCCGCGAATCGGCGTGCCACAAAGGGCTCGAAACCGAGCGCATTTTCGAGGCGCTGATGGATGCTACACAATCCCGCGGACAGCTCGACCCCGCCGCGCTCGCCGAATCGCTCGCGGAACGCGACCGCCAGCTCCTTTTTGACGTGCTTTTCAAGCCTGCGCCTGAGCCGAGCTGGGAGGAGGCCGAATCCTGCCTCATCGAGCTGGAGTGCGGGAAAATGGAGGAAAAGCTCACCGAGCTTGGCCGCCGCATCGCCGCGTTGCAGCCCGGGGAAAAGGGCTTGGAGCTTCAGAGCCAGTTCCTGCATCTAAAGAGGGAGCTGGCGCGCTTAAAGGGCCATCCGTCGTTCGCCGACAAGGCAAATCCCAACTAATCATTGAATTTTCGGCCTGAATCGGCATTTATCCGGCTTGGCGGGGGGCGGTAAGAACGCGATTGACCTTCCGGTGGTTTCGACGCTATGCTTGTAGGGTTTGGGGCGAAACGGACTTCCTGCTTCTTGCATCTGATAGTATGAGGGCGAGTTGCGCGGTGGGGTTTTGGACCATTTTGGCGCAGAAGTGGCAGCACCCGTTCGTCTTCGTCGTGCGAAGCCATCGGTTTTATCCGTCATAATTGCTAAGCATCTCGTCGCTCGCAGTGTCTTGGCTTGAGCGCACGACTTGGAATTGAGCTTCGGCGCGGCTTCATGCCGCCTGTGAGGAGTTAAACGTGCCGTTGGCCATTGAAGAAAAATATGATCAGGTTCGCCAGCTCATCAATATGGGCAAAGAGCGCGGCTACCTGCTCTACGATGAAGTGAACGATATTCTTCCGGCGGAAGTGCATTCCTCGGAGGAAATCGACGACCTGCTGTCCACATTCGAGCGCTATGGCATCGACGTGTATGAAGATTTGTCGAGCGCCAAGGCTGCGCTTGCCGCCGGCGAAGCAGGCGAAGGTGCCGAAACCGCCAAGGAAGAGGCTTCCACAACAGCTGATGAAGTTGACCTGGACCTCACACCGGGCGCTCTGGAAAAAACAAATGATCCCGTTCGCATGTACTTGCGCGAGATGGGCACTGTGCCGCTGCTGACGCGCGAGGGCGAAGTGGCCATCGCCAAGCGCATCGAGCGCGGGCAAAATCTGGTTCTGAAGACGATTACGCGCTCTCCTGTG
>JASHYE010000388.1 GCA_030043155.1 Candidatus Acidiferrales bacterium
TCCCCAGATCGAGCCCGTCGACTGCGCTCTTGCACTCTGTAAGAACGCAACACCGCTCACAATTGCCGCCACGAATAAAAACAATATGACACGCGATAAAATTGCTTTGCCGAAACTCATCTCACTTCCTCCCATTGCACACATCTCCAAGCGATGTGTGGTCAACGATTTCAGCTGCTGCATTGCGAACCGAGAGAAAGACGCGAAACAGCGCGCTGTGCTTCTTGTCCCTTTCCACCAGTCGCCGCAAAACCTCCGCATCTCCAAAAGCTGCCACCGGCCCGTCAATCGTGCGGATAATCTCGCCGAGAAAAATCTGCGAAGGCCGTCGCTTCAATCGATATCCGCCATTCGCTCCCCGAACGCTCTCAAGAATCCGTGCCCGCTTCAGCTCCAGTAGAATCGCTTCCAGAAACTTCTCCGGCAATTTTTCCTCTTCCGCGATTCTGTGGATCTTGATGGCGCCCTGGTCATAGTGCCGTGCCAGATAAATCGCGGCTTCCAGCGCGTATAACCCTTTTTGCGAGATCTGCATTCGATTTGGCTCTGTGTCCCTAAATTCAAATATAATAAAGTCTACAGACTTAATAGACTTTTCGGACAAGATCTGTGAGCAAGCAGAGTTCCATCATTGATCGCGAGACGCAGGAATTCGGTTTTCATAAGTTGCTGTAAACAGACGACCTCCGGAATGTGCAAAAATGTGCACTCCCATCGCCGCCTCTGGCTCGCTGCTCACCGGAAAATCTTTGCTCTTTTGTGCGAAACAATCTTCCGGCTGTGAGAAGAGCGCTCGGTCGGCTAAACTGTGCTGGAATCTTGGCGAGACGCTCACGACTGCTGCGGTTCGAAGTCAAGGAAGCAACGACAAATAAGAGGGGCATGCAATGCGACTTTCAAGAGCCGAAGCCAAGGCGAATCACACGCTCGATACTCAGCACGCGCAATTCAGCGAAACCGTATATGGCGTCCTCTGCGCTACTTGCCACAATTACATTTTGATTGACCACACGAATTGCCCATCCACCTGTCGCGAACACGACGCCTGCCGCCAGGCCTACGAACGCGAGAGCTAGTCCGGATTCTCGTTTTTTGCTAATCTCGCAAGCTCGCATTCATCCCGCGAAATTATGGAGTGTTGAACATAAAATGAGGCGCCTTCGGATCATCTGCCTGCTCGCCGCGCTGGTTGCCTTTCCGGCTCTTGCCTCCGCAAATTCCGGCCCTTCGCAAACTCCGGTCGCCAGTTCCGGCGGATGCATCACTGCTGATTTTCACGCCGCTCATCTCGATGGCAAGGACATGAAGTTCAATGTTCTTCTCCCGCGCGGCTACGCCTCCGATACAGACCGCCTCTTTCCCGTCCTCTATCTCCTTCATGGCTTCAGCGGCGACTACTCGGATTGGTGCAAGTACAACATCGTCGGTTACGCGAAGCCGTACGAAGAAATCATCGTCATGCCCGATGGCGACAACAGTTGGTACGTGAACAGCTATTCTGACCCGAAGCTCCAATGGGAAAATTACATCGTCAATGATCTCGTTTCTTACGTCGACTCGCATTACCGCACCATCGCTTCGCGCCAGGGTCGCGCCATCGCCGGACTCTCCATGGGAGGCTACGGAGCGCTCTTCCTCGGACTGAAACATCACGACATGTTCGCCGCCGTCGCGAGCCTCAGCGGCGTAGTTGCAGCCGCAAATCTGAGGCGCTGGGACGTCCAATTGAGCAATAGATTCAGCAGCAGGCCCGAGCAGTTCTACGTAGACGTCCGAAACACAATGCAAGCGGACTTCGGCCCGGAGAATAATCCCGGGCGCGCAACCGAAGATCCATTTCTACTGATTCGCAAGCTGGTCCCTGCGAATTGCCCGCAGCTCTACCTTGCGATTGGCTGGGGAGACAACCTGCTCAACGAGAATCGTGAATTCGTCGCGCTGCTCTCCACGCTAAAAATGCCATATCGCTACGCCGAAGTTCCCGGCGAGCATGAATGGAAAGTCTGGGACGAGCAAATCCAGCGCGTCCTCGCGCTCGAAGCTCCAGTAATCGGCGCGCTCCCTCAGCCGCAGTAAACATAAACGAAGTTTGCGATTCAGAGGCGAGCCAGCATCATTCGCAGGTGCGCGGCGCTAGGGAGAAGTTTTTTTCGTTTGTTTGGAAATTCAGCTCAGGAGCCCGGAGGTTGCTCGGCCGCCCGGCGCTCAGCGACAACTTTTCTCGCATTCGCGTAGAGCGCCCGCGCCTGCGGGATCAAATCTTCTGCTTTCTGCACTTGCGGATCATTATCGATGGAGACCGCTAGCCCGGCGGGCAGCCCCAGGGCGTAGGTAAGAGCCTCGCGCTGGATGTGCTCTTTGATCCAGTCCGAGTCTTTGCTGATTTCCTGTTGCGTGTACTTAATGCCTTCGCGGTCCAGGAAGCCCAGGAATTTCGACATCACCGCGTCACTCACCGTGAAGTCCTTGGTCACGGTCGGATGCGTACCCATGAAATAGCGCGTGAAGTCTCCAACGCCATTCGGCTCTGATTGAGCAGAGGAGAAGTACGGTGGCGCGTATGGAAAAATAACGTTGCGGCTATAGAGCAGCAACTGGAAGGGAGTCGGTGATGGCGGAGCATCTTCGACGTCCGGTGTGATTCCACCGCCGCCGTACACTTTGCGTCCGCTATCCGTCAGCCGGACTTCTTGCTCTTTATTCGGGTGACGATCCATCTCGTAATCGTAAATCGACACGTTGCTGTAATCGCGCTGAATCAAGCGGCCACTGGGCGTGTAATAGCGAGCCG
>JASHYE010000389.1 GCA_030043155.1 Candidatus Acidiferrales bacterium
AGTCCAGCGCCTGTGATCTCGACGACCACACTGCCGGGTGTGCTGAACGGAGCTGATTACAGCGAACAAATCCTTGCGAATGGCGGGGTAGCACCTCTCATTTTTACCGTGTCATCGGGCAGCCTCCCTCCCGGCCTGAACCTGAATACAAACGGATACGTTACCGGGCGCACGACATCCGACGGGGGTACTTACAACTTCACAGTGAAGGTGACCGACCAGGGCACTCCGCCGCTCACCGTATCGAAGGCCTTCACGCTGGTGGTGACGCCCGCGCCTGCGCTTTCCGTCGCGACCACCTCGCTGCCCAATGCGGCGCTCGGGAGTCCGTACAGCGCTGTGCTAGCAGCGAATGGCGGTGTGCCTCCGTTAACATGGAGCATCGCGTCCGGGACCCTGCCTCCGGGTTTGACGCTAACACCGTCTACAGGCCAGATTTCTGGCACTCCGACGACTCAAAGTACAACGCCATACGCATTCACCGTGCAGGTTACAGATTCGTCGCTCCTGCCACCAAACGATCAGCCGCAAACAACGCCGCCTCAGTCACTCAGCATAACGGTCGGCCCGCCGAACACGCTCTCGATCGCAACCACTTCCTTGCCCGAGGCGGAAAGCTCGAACCTCTACAGCGAGAAAATTGTGGCGACCGGCGGCGTTGCCCCGTTCGATTGGACTCTCACGAAAGGTATCCTGCCCACGGGGATGTCGCTGGATGCCTCGACCGGCGTGATTTCCGGAGTCGCGACGGCGGTATCGTCTAACACTTTTACCATTCAGGTGACCGACTCCGAGAATGCAACGGCGTCGGCCACATTCACGATTTCCATCGTGGCAGCAACCGACAATAACAATAATGCACTGCTCGATGGCGACTACGTATTCGTTTTCAGCGGCTACAATCCCGATGGCCCCGTGGTTCTTGGCGGCACTCTCGAGGCAGATGGTTCAGGAAATATAGAGGGCACCATCGACAGCAACAACCACAACGGCCCCAATACCACCCAGAATAACGGCCCGGGCCCAACGCAAGGCAATGCTCTCACGGGAACTTATGCAATGAATCCCGACGGTCAAGGCACTTTGACTCTGACGGCCAATTCGATCACATGTGAATATGTGGTGGCAGTCGATGGGAACGGCGACGCTCAGTTTATCGAAGCGGATTCGACATCCACTAGCACGCGTGGCACCGGCATTCTGCGAAAGCAGCCGCCGCCGAATAATTTCATTGCCTCGAATTTCAGCGGCAATTATGCCTTCCAGCTGGCCGGAACCGACTTGAATGGCAAACGCGCGACGTATGCAGGCGTATTTCAGGCTGACGGAGTGGGCAATTTCAGTAACGGCAACGTTGATTCTAATGATGCGGGCACGCTGGGCACAAACATCACGGGAGTTTCGGGATCGTTCCTCGTTGCGCAGGATGGCCGCGGCAACGCGACTTTTTCGATTCCCGGCGGACCGAGTCTCGATTTCGTGTTTTATATGATCACGCCTTCGGACGTGCTCTTCATGGGATTCGATCCTCTTGACTCGTCTCATCCAATGATGACAGGTGAAGCAATCCTGCAGACCCAATCATCCTTCGATGCTACTTCGATGAGCGGTTCGAGCATCGCCACCGAAACGGGGCAATCGAGCGTTCTGCTCGCACAGGTCTCGGGCAATGGTGCTGGTTCAGTCACTGCTGCGGTCAATACGAACAACGGCGGATCTATTGGCTCGACCACTGCGAGCGGCAGTTACGTGGTTTCGTCAAATGGGCGCGTCGCAATGAGCGGGCTTGGCGCTCAGTTGAGGGCGCTTTACCTGATCTCTCCAAATTACGGATTCCTGATTGGACAGGACTCAGCCGCTTCCTCCGGCTTGGCCGAAGCACAGTCTGCCGGTCCATTCAATGCGGCATCGTTCGCGAGCTATTTCACCTTCGGGCCGCCCTTCGCCGGATCGCCCGCGGCAGGAAGTAGCACGACCAATGATTTTGTCGGCTCTGTTGTCTCGGATGGAGTCTCCACTATTTCGGGAACGATCGGAGAAACGACAGGTTCGGATGTTTTGAATTTGACTCTATCCACAAAGGGAGGTTATACGGTCAGCTCAAATGGAAGCGGCTTCATCAGCTTTGGCTCGCCAACGCAATTGCCTTCCCAGTTTGTGTTTTATCTCGTTTCGCCCACGGCAGTTCGTGCGATTTCCGCGGTCCCGTCAGACACGCAGCCCATGGTCTTTTTCATGAACCATTAATCTCCCAAACTGTCGTATTGGCATCTCACAGTCGTCTGGTTCTAAAGAGCCATGCTGACAGACGTACCCGCGGCGGCGAAGACCGCGCTCATTTCGGTGCGGGCAAGCGGCAAAAAATGCCGGACAATGACTGGATCGAATTGCGTGCCGCTCGCTTCGAGCAGCCGCCGCTCAGCCTCTTCAAAAGGCAGTCCGTTACGGTAGGGGCGGTTGGAAACCATTGCGTCAAAGGAATCGATGACAGAAACAATTCGCGACCCAACAGGGATTTCCTCGCCTTGAAGACCGCCTGGATACCCCGAGCCATTGAAGCTTTCGTGATGATGAAGGATCAAGAGGCTCGCCCTCTCGAGACCGGGAATTTGTCGCAGAACCACCCAGCCATATTCGGGGTGTTTTTTCATCAACTCGTATTCGTCGGCCGTAAGGCGCGAGGGTTTGTTGAGAATCGCATCAGGAATTCCGATTTTGCCAATGTCATGTAGCAGCGCCGCAACTTCGATATCCGCTAATGAGCTCTCGTCCAAACCAAGTTCACCTGCCACGTGAAGCGCCCACTCTGCCAGCCTGGTGCTGTGTACGCCGGTGTTGAGGTCCTTCAGGTCGAGCAACTGATTAAATGAGCAGACAACCGAGCTGCGAAGAGCCAGGAGCTGTTCCTCAACTTCTTTGAGTCGCAAGGGCGACCACGAGGCCTCCGGTTCGGAAGACCGCATAACGCCTGGGATCAGAGGTATCGGCCCTGCTCCAAGATTCGCTTGCGCAGCCACTTCGAGAGCGTTATTCACCAAGGTCTGCGCTCCAAATTAGTGTGCAATCGACGCCAGCGCGGCGTAGACGTTGAGCTCGCCATTACCCATGTTGGGGCCGATCCAATTTGCATTGGCAACCGCGTTTGCGGCAATCGATTGGTTCATTTGCGGTTGCAGATTGATGAGCAGGGCCACCGTACCGGCAACCATTGGCGAGGTGAAAGACGTGCCGGAGGTCACCGAATAAGTTCCAAATGGATAAGTAGTGATGACATTTTCGCCGGGCGCCGCGACCCAAACGACTTGATCACCATAATTCGAAAAGCTAGATCTTTGATCGAAATCGTTTGTGGATGCAACACCCATCACATTCTGCAGTCCGGCCGGATAGACGACCTCGTCCTCACCATCATTTCCGCTTGATGCGACACAGACGACATTGTTCGAGTTCGCGTAATTGATGGCGATTCCCAATTCAGTTGAGCTGCTGGACATTTCGAAGCTCATGTTGATCACGTTCGCATTATTCTGCACGGCGTAATAAATCCCGCTCAGAATGTTTGAGAGCGTACCGCTCCCGTCCGAGCTGAAGGTCTTCACCGGCAAGAGACGAGCCGTTGGGGCGACCATGTGGATCATCCCCATGACTTCGGTTCCGTGGCCGAACGCCGAATATGGCGTGCCGTCCAGCATCGCGGCGGTGTGCTGGTCCAACATAGCGGCTGTATGCTGATCCACAAATGCTGCGGAGCAGGAACTGCACGCTGAGCCGGTCGCGCCATTCAAGTCGGTCATTTCGGAGCCGCCCGGCTGATTTCGCGTAAAGTCATACCCTTGCAGCAGGACCGGTTTCAGAACCGGATGATTTGGATCCACTCCGGTATCGATATCGGCCACAATTCCCGTCCCGGTCACACCAAAAGTATTCAGAGCGCTCGGCAGATTGATAATCTGCGCCGCGGGCTGGGTCGCATATCCGGTCCATACGATTGAGCCGTAATAGTTCAACGGCTGCTCGTCGTAGAGCCCCGCTGGAATCGTCGTCTGAACGGGGCTGCTGTTATTAGATGACGGAGGAATCGCTACATATTGATCAGGTTCCGCATCAACAATTCCGGTTACAAGATTCAGAACAGATGCGAGCACGTCAGGAAGCAGGCCCTGTACGGGCTGCACAAGGAAAAGCTGGTTTTGGCCACCATCCAAGTTGCGAATGACCGTGCAGCCGTTCACCATGCAGATATTCTGCAACCCGGCCAAGCCTTGGTTTGTGCGGACAATCACAGCCTGTGGCTGGCCTAGCAGGTCCCCAACCGTCGTGGACACCGTCTGTACCGCAGTAGAGACCGTTTGGCCAACGTCGGAGAGAAGGCCTCCAAGTAGGCCCTGCGCCGATGCGACCTGAGGGCAAAGCCCAATGACAAGTAACACTGCCAGCAACGTTAACCGTCTCATGATGGGTCCGCTCCTTTGGCCGAAACGCGTCTGAGAAGTTCTAGTCTGGCTACGACTATTCTTCCCATCAATGGTACAAACGGACGTTTTCGGCCTTGGCATTTCTAATCTCTCTTCCTAGTACTTCGCCTGATACCTGTCGACATGTCTGTAAGCTCTGAAGAATCTTGCAATTCCATGCTGCCAGTCAGCGTCGAACTTGAAGGGATGAGAAGAGGTATTTTGACGTCCCGCGAGCGCGGCAGGCCGATTAGCAATTGAAGTCGTCCTTCCAGGGAACACTCGAAACGAAACTCGCCAAGGCTATTCGTCTGCGACTCTACTAGTATCTTTCGACCGCGGACGAGCTTTACACTGGCCTGAGTACCGCTGCTGACTGGGTCCGCTGAATTCAAGATCTGGCCCACAACGTCAACCTTGTCCGAATCCATTTTGGGCTCCATACGCAAATCAACTCTGTATGGGCCAATTCCGTACAGCATTTGGCGCGCGTTGGCTCCCATAGAGCGAACTCCCGCGAAGGCTGGAGTCTGAAAACTGTCGAACAGAAGTTGCACCACCGAGGCCTTTTGCTTTCTGGCACGCAAGGAGAACATGCTCTTGGCGTTGTGGAGTGCGGCCTCAGGCGGCTCATAACCACCCTCGCACCCCGCAGCCTCTCGAATGCGATTCCACATGGCGACAGTTTCGGTGCAATACTTGCAACCGGCTTGCAGATGGGCTTGCATGACCTGTTCTTTCTCTTTGTCCATTAATCGTCGAGTAAAATCGGCCCACTCCGCTAATGAGAAATGGTTCATCGTTCCTTCCCCCCGGAAATTTGAGATACCCAATTCGTCATTCCATCACCTCTAGGCATAAGGGTATTCTCAAGTCTGAAAAATATAGGGAGTGGCGAGATTTTTTGAGGGTGTTTAGGAAGGGAAAATCTTGCCCACGAGGACAAAGGGTGCCCAGAAATAAGGATGCGGATACTGATCTCGCAGCCTCTGCATGGATGATCGCAGGGCGGACTGCCGATCGCAAGTGCGCCCTAACTCTCTATAGAAGAATGACATAAATTCAGACGTACTGCTATCATTCACATTCCACAGGGTTAACAGGAGAGATTGTGCTCCAGCGTAAAGTAGACCGCGAATCAGGCCAAGCAACTCGTCTCCGGCGCTAACGACATTTAACCCGGTAGCGCATCCGCTTAGCGTCACCAACTCCGCGCTTAACTTAAGCTGATAGAGATCATAGAGGCTCATGTAGCCATCGCCGAGCCGTATCCCTGAGAACATTGGGTTGTCCTGCCGAAACGTGCCGTGAGTGGCGATGTGGATCAAACGGCTTGCCCGGCCTTTTTCCCGCAGAACCTCCTGGCTCGCTTCCGTGCCAAACAGAAGCTCTGCATTCGGCAAGATGCCAGCGACTGTCCGCGCTTCGTCCGCGATCAGCGGAGCCCGGGCGTCTGGTACACCAAAGACCAACGGGCGGCCTGATTCACTCGATTTCTTCTGCTGACAGAGAGCGAAAACTGTGGCACTCGGCGCATAAGAAATCGTATGGGCATCGATCAGATAGCGCTCCCCATCGAACAGCGCATGGAAGGGTACGTAATGCAGACTGGCGTGAGGAACGATGACCAAATGCCGGGTGCCGAGCAGGTTCCGTATGGGCGCTATCAATTCTCGGTATAGTTCGGCAAGATGCGCCTGAGCAGCACTCAACAGAGCGCCTTCGAATTCTTTCACGTAGTTCGCCCCGAGATGAAATTTCGAAATCTGAAATTGAAGCATTCGGAGTAAGTTGACCACTCGCGAAGCGGGAGTAAGCGGCACGATATCCAATCGATCGCTGGTCAAGACAGCAGCCACAAATTCATCCTTAACTTCGAAATACTCTACAAGCGCAGTTTCTGAAGGAATGCTGGAGCGGATTTTTTCCAGTGAAGCGAATCCCTGATCCGGAGTCAAAGCGAGGGCTGGAGCTTCGGGCGCGGGAAGTTCTCGAAGAGCACGGAGCAACTCATTCTCATGAGCGACTGCTTTCTTCTGGAGAGCTTCAATGCGGTGCGGCGATGGTTCGGCGGTGCGCAACTGCTCTTGCTCCAAGCGCCGGTAATACCAATTCAGTTCTTCGCGCATCTCACGAATCCGGCGCACAAGCCCGCTCTGGCCAGAATCTGCTGCCGGAATCGCTTGCGCATGATGCACCAACAGCTCAGCCAAGCTTCGTGACTTTGCCATCTCCATATAACTGAATGACTCTTCCGTGGCAGCCTTCGAATTGTTGCGCAGGCAAAGATCGACGAGACATTCGTAAACTTCCAAGCGATTCTTCATGAAGGCAATTTTCAATTCCTCACCGCGCAGCGCGCTGCGAAGAGTCTCCAGAGCAGCTCGCGCTTCTTGATAGGACTGATAAGCGCGCGCTCGGTCACCTCCGACATTTTCGAGCTGGCCCATGAGGAATTTCGCCTGATACCGCAACACCGGAGTTTCAAGCGAACTCAAGCGGCCCAGCGCTTTTTCACATTCAGCGCGCGCCCCAGCAATATCTCCTGTCCTCATTGAAAGGCGGGCCAACAACAACTGGCAGAGAACCGCTTTCCCCGGCAGGAACGACGTTTCGAAGAAAGTTGCAGCGCGCTTGCAATAGCGCCGCGCTTCGAAGAAGCGGCCCTCGT
>JASHYE010000390.1 GCA_030043155.1 Candidatus Acidiferrales bacterium
CAGGATTTTCTCTGGAAGCGAATCGAGGATTATAAGCCGCGCTCCTTGAACCTGGCGGTGCTTTTCGACAAAGCCCGCGACCACAAGGTTGGGTTGAAAGCAAAGTACGTTGGCTTCAATGCCGCATCTAAGCATTGGGTGGGATACGGCTTGCCGGGGCGGGAAGGACTTTACCGCAACCTTCCCTTTGTGGCGACCGTAGGTGACGATGGTCTGCCAGGGGAATCTGGAATCGGGGCGAAGAGTAGACAGCGAAAGGCCTCAGGGCATCCAAGGCGTCAAAAGAGGAAACGCAAGCGGGAATGAGGTAAAATAGAGCTGTGAATTCTACGGTCAAAACAATCTTATTCTGGATGGCGATGATTCTGCTCGCCGTCCTGCTCTGGAAGATGGCGTCGACGGGCGGGCAGAACGCGCGAGAATCCACGCCAAGCTACACGGATTTCCAGAGTCAGGTGCAGAAGGGCAACGTCAGCGAGGCTACGATTACGCTCGATGCCGTAAGCGCGGAAGTCGATGGTGAATTCCGTGAGCCTAGCCGGCAGAAATTCCGCGTGACTGTTCCCAAGGAAACGCTCAGCGATCTCACCAAAGAACTTGAGTCGAAAAACGTCGATGTGAATATCAAAGAAGTTCGCGACAACACGTGGATGACTTTCCTGATTGATGGTGTGCCGTTCATTCTGCTGATCGTGATTTTCCTCATCATGATGCGGCAGATGCAGGCTGGTGGAAATAAAGCGCTGAGTTTCGGAAAATCGCGCGCCCGGCTGCTTACGGCTCAGCAAAAGAAGGCCACATTCAAAGACGTGGCTGGAATCGAGGAAGCCAAGGAAGAGCTGCAGGAAATCATCGACTTTCTTAAGGACCCGCAAAAATTCCAGCGACTTGGCGGCCGCATTCCAAAAGGCGTGTTGCTGGTGGGCCCTCCGGGAACGGGCAAGACCTTGCTGGCGCGAGCCATTGCCGGCGAAGCAAATGTGCCGTTCTTTTCGATTTCGGGTTCCGATTTCGTGGAGATGTTTGTCGGCGTGGGCGCAAGCCGCGTGCGCGACCTGTTTGAGCAAGGCAAGAAGAATGCGCCATGCATTATTTTCATCGACGAAATTGACGCGGTGGGGCGGCATCGCGGCGCCGGATTGGGCGGAGGCCACGACGAGCGCGAGCAGACGCTCAACGCGCTGCTGGTTGAAATGGACGGTTTTGAATCCAACGAAGGCGTGATCCTGATTGCCGCGACGAACCGGCCGGACGTGTTGGATCCAGCGTTGCTGCGGCCGGGGCGGTTTGACCGGCGCGTAGTGGTGCCTCGGCCGGATGTAAAGGGACGCGAAGAGATTTTGCGCGTTCACACTCGCAAAGTGCCGATTGCAGATAACGTGGATTTGTCCATCCTCGCGCGCGGTACGCCGGGATTTTCGGGAGCTGATCTCGCAAACCTTGTGAACGAAGCAGCGCTCTGGGCAGCGCGCCAGAACCGCAAGCTCGTGACCATGGATGACTTCGAAATGTCGAAAGACAAAGTCCTCATGGGCGCCGAGCGGCGATCGATGATCCTGTCGGAAGACGAAAAGAAGAATACGGCTTACCACGAGGCGGGACATGCTCTGGTGGCTGCGATGACTCCAGGCGCAGACCCCCTGCACAAAGTTACAATCATTCCCCGCGGCATGGCGCTGGGCGTGACCATGCAGCTTCCCATTGACGACAAGCACACCTACACGCGCGAGTTCCTCGAAAGCCAGCTTTCCGTTTTGATGGGCGGACGCGCGGCGGAAGAAATTTTCCTGCAGCACATCACCACCGGCGCTGGAAATGATATCGAGCGCGCCACGGAAATCGCGCGGCAGATGGTCTGCGAATGGGGCATGAGCACTCTGGGTCCGCTGACGTTTGGCAAGAAGGAAGAGGCGATTTTCCTGGGGCGCGAAATTGCGCAGCACCGCGACTACTCGGAAGATACGGCAATTAAAATCGACGCCGAAGTGCGCGGAATTGTCACCGGCGCTTATACTCGGGCGCGCAGCATCCTGGAAACGCACGGAGACGCGTTGGAACGCATCGCGCACGGGCTGCTCGAGCGCGAAGTCCTTGATGCCAATGAGATGCGCTTGCTGATCGATGGCAAACCGCTTCCGGAAAAAATGCCGCCACCGCCGTCCGCGCCGCCGGTTCCGTCGAAAGAGCCTCAACCCTCCTTTCGGCCAGAACCGCGCACCGTTCCCGGCATGGCCAAGGGTGAGAAGCCTGCGCCGGCGTAGTTCGCGCGAGCGGCTAAGCTTCTGTTTTTCCTCATCGTCTTATTTGAAGTAAAATACCCGTGTGGCCAAGCAACACTCATCACCGTTTGAAGTCGAATGCCCGTGCTGCCAGGCAAAACTCACTGTAGATCGCGAGCTTGGTGTGGTGCTGTCGCATACCGCTCCTCCAAAACCAGCTTCCTCTGTTGACCTCGATGACACCGCGCGGCTGCTCCGCGAACAGGCAGAGCGTGTGGAAGCAAAATTCAAGCTGTCGGTGGAAGCTGAGCGGATGAAAGATGACGTTCTGGAAAGAAAATTTGCCGAAGGGCTGAAGAAAGCCAAGGACCAGCCCATCGAAAAACCTCTTCGCGATTTCGATCTCGACTGAACCTCGAATGAACGATGGCCTGTCCGCTTTGCTGCAAGGCATTCCCCGCATAAACTAAATGCCGTGAAACTCCGAATGACAGGGCTGTGCGGCGTCTGCGTTTTCGTCTTGGTAATGCTGGCGCCCTGCGCTTCGACGAGTCCGCTTCAGAAAAAGCTCAAGCCTCCGAAGCCTGTAAGAATGGATGCGGGCGTGGAAACGATTCGCGATCCGGCTACCGGCGAATTGGAATTGCGCCACACAGGCAATGCCGAAGCTGATGGCGACTCGGGTGTGAACGGCCGAGCGGCGCTTCGGATCAACGTGAACATGGTCGAAGTCTCGTGCAACGTTTTCGCTACGGACGGCGCCTCTGTGCGCGGCTTGACGGAAGCTGATTTTCACGTATTCGACGATGGCGTGGAACAGCAAATCCGGCATTTCAATGGCCAAAGCGAAGGCGCGAGCATTGCTCTGATCATCGACGCAAGCCCCAGCGTGCTACCAGATACGGATGCGATGAAAGCTGCGGCGCAGGAACTGATCACGGACCTTTCCCCAGCTGAC
>JASHYE010000391.1 GCA_030043155.1 Candidatus Acidiferrales bacterium
TGACTGTGGCGAGCGTGCCAACGGGCATGAACGCCGGCGTTTCGATTATGCCGTGAGGAGTTTCCAAGCGGCCGAGGCGCGCGCCCGAGGGATCGGTGCAGAGAACTTCAAAGCGAAACGCCATCCGCCAATTCTATCAGGCGACCATAGCAAGCAGGCCGGCTTTGATCAACACGTATACCAGCCACACGCCTACGACCCAGGCAAGCGACGTGCCCATTTTGAGCTTCTTCGGGCGAACGACGGAGTAGCCGAAGGCCATCAGGCCAAGCACCCAGAAGGTAAAAATGTCGAGAGAAGTGCCCGTGGACTGCTGCCACATAGGCGCGGATTTGCTGAGAAGGGCACCCACGTTCGACGAGACGAGATTTTGCAAGTCCACGGTATCAGGAGGTTTGAGATATAAGATGAGAATTCCTAAAAGCGAGGGAATGGCGAACGGCATATAGGAATGGGTGACGACGCCGAAGGAAGTCGTGAAGTCGAGGGAAGCGCTTGAAGTAGCGTTGAATATCCCCATGAAGATCGCGGCGATCACAACCGCGACAAGCGGAAAGACGATGACCGCGCCAGCGTAGCCGGCGATTGGGGCGATTTTGACCTGCATTTCGACCATGTGCTGGCGTTGCTCCGGAGTCATTTGGGCCATGCGCCGTTGAGTGGAGCGGCTCTGCGCATTCTGCTTTTCCATAAACGCGCCCCATCCTACGCGATGGCCGAAAATCGCTGTGATCGACATGCTGAGAATAATGATGATGAGCAGCGGAAGGAGCCAGCTGGGCTTGCGGGCGATGTCTTGGAAAGTGGCGCGCGGGCTGAACAGCGCGCCGATGACGCGCGCGAACGCGCCCATGGATTGAGGGGCTTCCGGAACCGCAGCGGTGGTCACAGCCATTTTCTTCCTCCTGCGAGCAGGCTATTTTGGCCCGCTTGACTAATTACGAATGAGATGCCGGAAAGTTTCTGGGCGAAGTGTAACCCAAATTGCCGCCGGTCAATAAGTCTTTCGAGAGTCTTTCAGGCAGCAGTGGGTCAGTCTGAATTTTGACTCTTTGTGTCACGATCAAGAAAATCCAGACTGCCCCACTACCGGGCAGGCAGGCGAGGCACAGCGGCGAGAAGGGTTTGCGTATAGGGGTGCACGGGCGCATTCAGGACTTGCTCCGCCGGGCCGCTTTCCACGAATTTGCCGGCCTGCATCACGGCGACACGCGAAGCGAGCTGCGCCACAACGGGCACGCTGTGCGAAATCAGCAGCAGTGACAGAGAGAATTGGCGCTGCAAATTTCCGAGCAGCTCGAGCACTTGCGCGCCGATGGAAACGTCGAGAGCCGAGACGGGTTCGTCGGCAATAATAAGCTCCGGGCGCAGAATCAGCGCGCGGGCGATTCCGATGCGCTGACGCTGGCCGCCAGAGAATTCGTGCGGATAGCGGCGCAAAGTGTCGGAGCTCAGTCCAACGGCATCAAGAGTTTCGGCGACGCGCGAGCGGATTTCGGCACGGCTCAGCTCCGGCTCATGAATTTCCAGCGGCTCACCGACAATTGCGTCAACGCGCATGCGCGGGTCAAGCGAGGCCATGGGGTCCTGAAAAACCATTTGCATGCGGCGGCGGAGTTTGCGCATTTCGGAGCCGCGCACGGCGAGCCAGTTCTCGCCATGGAACCGAATTTCGCCTGCATCCGGCTCGACGAGGCGCAGCAGCATTCGCGCGAGCGTCGTCTTGCCGCAGCCTGACTCGCCGACGATTCCAAATGTTTCGGCGCAGCGCAGTTCGAGGGTGACGCCGTCCACGGCTTGCGCGCGACGGTCGGACTTTTCCCATGCCGCGCCCGCCACGACGAAGGCTTTCCGCAAGTTACGTGCTTCGAGCAGCGGCGTGCCATTATTCACTGAGGCGTTCACTACTTTTCCGCCGCGAAATAGAGGGCTGTGTGCGCCAATTCGATGTCGGGACGCTCGTCCGCGGCGCCTTGCGAAGGACCGTCGAGGAATTTTGGGTGAAAGCCCGCACTATCGCCGCGCATGGAATCTTCGAGCAGTTTTCGCGTAGCCTCGTATTCTTTGTCGCCGCGCTTCCAGCCGGCGGTGCGCATCCACTGATCGAAATGGCGAGGATGCTCGATGATTTCGCGCTGGATGATGCGCAGCCCGCAGGTGGCGAGCAGTCTGTCGAATTCACTGACCGGCAACGCGCGTGTGTGCGAAGCGTCGCGCACAATTTCCAGTTCGTTACAGGCGCGCGCGATTTTTGCGTCTTCGGAAACGATCATGTCCAACAGCGCAAATTTTCCGCCGCGCTTGAGAACGCGCGAAATTTCGGCGACTGCCGCGGCGGCATCCGGCAAATGATGAATGCTGTAGCTGGTGACAACGAGATCGAAAGTCGCGTCGCGAAACGGCATTTGCAGCACGTTGCCGCGAATGGCGGAAAAATTGGCGAGGTTGCGCTCAGCGGCTTCGCGGCGTGCGCGTTCGAGCATGGCGGGAGTTAAATCGAGTCCGGCGATCCAGCGGACGTGAGGCGCGAAGATGCGCGCGAGAGTTGCCGGGCCACAAGCGACGTCGATGGCACGTTCGGTTCCGCGCGGCGCGGCGAGGCGCAGCAAACGCTCGGCTTCAAAAACGCGTTCCTTCAAAACGTAATCGGCGAAGACTCCCGCAGTGCGCGTGAAGCGATCCTGCACCAGGGCCATTTGCTTTTCTTGGTTTATCGACTCCGTTGAGTTGGTCGGTTTCGTCACGGCACGAGGATACAACGAGCGGAATGTTCCGGCGAGGTCTCGCGCAGATCCGGCACGGCCGAATCGCATTCGCTGCGATGAAATTCGCAGCGCGGCGAAAAAGCGCAGCCCGGCGGCAAATCATCGAGCTTTGGAACCGCGCCCGCAATCGGCGTGAGTTTCTTCCCTTCTAGGCGCGGAGCGGCGCGCAGCAGTCCGGCTGTATAGGGATGCGCGGGATGAGTCAGGACTTCCGCCGTCGGTCCTATTTCCACAATACGGCCCGCATACATCACGGCGACGCGTTGAGCGATCTGCCCAACTACGCCGAGGTCATGCGTGATAAAAATCAGCGCGAGGTGCAGTTCGCGGCAAAGGTTCGTGAGCAACTGAACGATCTGCTTCTGCACGGTGACGTCGAGCGCGGTGGTGGGCTCGTCGGCGATCAGGAGGCGCGGGCGCATCGCGAGTGCCATGGCGATCATGGCGCGCTGTCGCAAGCCGCCGGAAAGCTGGTGCGGAAATTGGCGCGCTCGCACTTCAGGCTGCGGCACGCTGGCGAGTTTCAATACATCGAGAGTTCGTCGCTGAACTTCCGCGCGGGTGATTTTCGGCTCGTGCACGCGAATCGCCTCTTGGATTTGCGCGCCGATACGCATTACGGGATTGAGCGCGGTCATCGGCTCCTGAAAAATCATGGCGATCTCGCGCCCGCGAATCGCCTGCATTTCCGATGGTGGGATGGAGATCAGATCGGTGGATGGGCGGCCGTTGGAGACAGGTTTATCGCCGCGGCTGCCGAGAAAAGCCGTGCCCTTGGCGCGTGCTCCATGCGGCAGCAAGCGCATTAGCGCGAGCGCCAGCATCGTCTTGCCGCTGCCGGATTCGCCGACAATTCCGAGTGTCTCGCCTTCGTTCACGGAAAAAGACACATCGTTTACCGGGCGGATCCAACCCGCTGTCGTGGGCAATTCAATTGTCAGGCTTTTTACGTCGAGCAGCGCCGCCATAGCATAATCATAGAACGACAAGATAGCCGCGGAGCCGCAATGTTTGCGGCGTTTCCATCGATGCAAAGACGATCGTCCGCATAGAACGACGGCAAACGTCTGATGCCGATTCGCCGCGCTGCGAATGCATCCGCCGCTCGCGCCAGAAGCCCATTGTTGGCATTCCGCGCGGTGCGATAGAATGCTCCCTCAGCCCCGCGCCATGACGAGGACCAGT
>JASHYE010000392.1 GCA_030043155.1 Candidatus Acidiferrales bacterium
ATCACCGATCCCCGCCGCGACTTCCGCGGATGTTGGCTGCTTCGCCGCGAGGGCGTTCAAAACGCTGTCAGCGTCGACCGGTTTCCCCTGTTTTTCAAATAGAGAAGCCAGGACAACGTAAAGCTCCGTCGCAGAGGGATTGGCGTCGATTCCTGACTGCAGAAGCTTTTCGGCCTGCTCTGGTTTTTTTTGTTGGAGGAACAACTGCATGAGGTCGAAGTAAAGTGGCAGTGACGAGGGACTGGCCTGAATACCATTCTGAAGAATGGTCTCTGCCTGTGGCACATTTTTGTCGTAGAGGTATAGCTGGACCAAGAGGGCATACGAGTCAAGGTCGTGCGGATTGAGCTGGACAGCCTTCAGGCAGCTTAGTTCAGCGGCGGCAGTCTTCTTCTCTGCCGCATCGGCCTTGGCGATACCCAGATAGGGACGCGAATCCTTCGGAGCGAGGGCAGAGGCTTTTGTGAACTCGTGCATCGCCTCATCATATTTTTTTTGGTTTCCCAAGATTTGCCCGAGGAGCAGGTGAGCCTCCACATTATTGGGGTTGTTCTGAATAATTGAATTGAGATCGTCGATGCCTTTATTCTGGTCCTCCTCATCCTTGGTGCCCGCGAGAAGCTGTGCTCTGAGCATGAGAGCATCGGTACGATTCGGGTCAATAGTGATTGCCTGATTGAGCGCGTTGAAGGCATCCCGGACATCCTGCTGAGCAGCGGCCAAGCTCTCTGCGCGATCCGCTTTGGCGCGACCTTCGTCAGCCTTGGCGAGCTGAACGTAGGCGTCAGTGTACTTGGGGTCCACTTTCAGCGCATTGCGGTACTCGATCGCAGCGCTGGCGTACTGCTGCTGCTTTGCATATTCGTCGCCCTTTTGAAGGTATTTCAGTTTGGCCTTTTCAGGGTTTCCGGCGCACGAAGCCAAAATCAGGGACATCGAGCCAAGCGTTGCGACTGCGGCGATCGATTGTACCCATTGACGTTTCATTGAAACTCCTCCGTCGAAAGTCGTTAGTTCGGAATGAACTTGCTCAACGATGGAAAAAGAAGCTGAGCGAATTTCTCGAGCCGCGCGTGGGCGGCGGCCTCACCATCTGCGCCAATAGGTGTAATGAGCCGGACCAAAGAGCCATCCGTGCGATTGCGCGTGATGGCGTCATCGATCATGTAGAACTTGCCCCAGTATTCGCTGGCGATGATGCGTCCGCGCCCTTGATACCAGTAAAACACGAGATCCTTGTCCAGCCCCTGGGCGATGACATACTCGTTCACTTTGGCGCGCTGCCCGTCCGCGAGGGGGATGATGGTGTAGCCGGAATGAATGGGGTCCCATCCTGATCCGGGCAAGCAATTTTTCGGAGAATGAATCGTGTCGCCCGTCCGCTGGCTCGCATAATAACCGATATAAAGATCAACTTCGGGCGCTGCGGAACTGAAATAGCGGCGATTGGTGTAGTCAGTGACGCTCACTGCCTGAACGATACGCTGTTCAAGCGGAGCCTCGATGCCCGTCCAGCTGCCAATCTGATAGGACAAGTCCTGAAGCGGCTGGCGCGGCATAACCGGTTCGCCATGACTGAGAGCGTGAAGAAGGGCTGTTCCACCCAGAAGCACGACGACTACAAGAACAAGGCGAATTGTCATTCCGCGGCTACCCATTGGCCTTCTCTCTGTGCACACCTGGAATCTTTCTCAGCAGCCAGTGACATGCGAACATCAGGAAGAGCGCCGCGACAAAAATCACCCATCCGGAGAATTCGTGGAAAAATCCTTCGGCCATGCGGGGTCCGTAATGATAGGTCAAAATACCTGCACCCAAGATTCGGATTGAGTTGCTTACGATGGCGATGGGAATCATGAGCAGAACCAAGGCCCAGCGCAACCAGCGATTATCCTCGACCAAGTAGCCATAGGCGATTGCCAGCGTGATCAGGGTCATCAGGGAACGGATGCCGCTGCAGGCATCGACAACTTCGAGCGTGTAATTTGGCAGAATGATCAGATTTCCTTCGCGGAGCACAGGAACATTAATGAGCTGCAGCCAAAAGGTAGCGAAGCGCGAAGCGAGTAACTGCAATGGAAATGTGATTTGGTTATAGATGAGCACCGGAATCGGAATCATCAGCACCAAGAAACCGAGGGGAAAAAGAATGGCGCGCAGCATCCCCCAGCCGGCGAGGAAGAGCACGATGCCACCAATCATTACAAGAAAGGAAAATCGGGTGGTGAATAGCTCTGCCCCAAGCGATCCAACGAGCAGAAGACCCACCGCCCCCAGCATAACAATAATTCCAAAATTGGATGGCCTGAGGATCAGACGCGCAAGACGCTCGCGCTTCCTCCAGAGCACAAAGGCGGAAAACACGGGAACCAAGAAACCGTGACCGTAATTCGGATCCCGCCACCAATCCAGTACAAGAGCTTTAAGAATGGGGCCGTAGAGCACCAGAAGCAGAACTGCAAAGATGCTGATCCACAGCGTCCAGGAGACGCGACTATGCTCTCCCTCTCGGGTCAGAATGGCCTGGGCTGGCGAGTTTTCCGCTGACATTCCTGTATTCCTGCTTCAGAATCTAGCTGTGCCTCGAAGGACCTATAAACCGAGTGCAATGAGTTTGTAATTCAGGTCTACTATGGTGCACGATAAGGGCCTAAAGCCCCGCAAAAACCTCTAAGAAATACGTATAACATACGCTACAACAATAGCTTACGCTGGCGACATCTCCCAGAAAATGAGTTCGCATTATAGTCCATTGTATGTGCAAAGTATTGCATATTCGCAGGGAGTTTTTCTTCCCAAGACGCAGCGTGGCCGCAACAAAATGCCTTTTCATTAGCAATGACGGCTAGACCTTATCTCATAAATAGGCATGGGCCGAAGAGAGTTATTCCCTCAGGGGCTAAAGCCCAATTTTTCTTGGCCTTTGATGTCGGAGCCAAAGCTCCGACCCCCTAACCAGCATTTATGAGATGGCTTCTAGTCTTTCGCCGACGCACTTACGGCCGATGCAGAAGAACCCCCGCCCAGGAGTGGCAGTCCTGAAAGGCGGTGCTGGACGCGACTTCGGATAAGAAGGGCCGCAATCTCTCGATGCCACGCGCAGAGAAGCCGATCAGTCCGGGGAAAATTGGCTCAGTCTGATTGAATCTTGGGGATTCACCATTTATATCGAGAACAAGGCCTCCGGAGAATTGCACCAGAGCCACACCAGCAGCCACGTCCCATTCGTGTTTTGGAACGAGCGTCCAGGTCGCTTCCGCTTTTCCGGCGGCAACCAACGCCAGCTTATAGGCTACTGATCCCATGGGCTGCATTCGGAATTTGGAGTTGCGAAAGCGCTCCCATTCGCCGCGTTTCACTTCGCTTCGACTCCCGAGTACCAGCGGATCCGAGGCGTCAGCGTGTCTTCCGTTCGAGCTGTTCGCGGAAAGGAACAAGCCCTCTTCTCGTGAGCCGCAATACATCTCGCCTGTAACTGGATTCATCACTCCGGCCGCCACGAAACGACCTTCTTCCAGTAAAGCAATAGAAATGCACCATTCGGGAATGCCAGAGACGTACTCTTTTGTGCCGTCCAGCGGATCAACTAGCCAGACCCGGGAGCGCGAGAGACGTTCCTGGTTATCGGCGCTTTCCTCGGAAAGCCAGCCCTCGCCAGCCCGGACAAGCATTTTGAACAGTAGCTCGTTTACTTCGCATTCCGTATCCGTGACAGGGTCTCCGCTGCTCTTCTTATCGACGCGGACGGATTCCATCGAGCGAGAGCGATACAATTTAGCGCCCGCCTGGAGAGCAGCGACAATTCGGTCGACGTCTTCATTGTGGACAGTTGCGGACAAGGCTACCTCCTCCGGAAATGCCGACTACAGCATCGAGATGCCAGCAACTACAAGAGCGGAAAACAGGGCAGCACGCAACCACGCGGCGCGAATCGAAGTGGCATAGTGAGCAGCACACCACGCCGCCGGAATCGAACCCAGAAGCAGTGCAGCGAGCAGCGGAAAATTTATATCCCCAAGAGCGAAGTGGCCCAAGCCGGCAACGAGAGCGAGAACAACAGAATGTGCAATATCGGTGCCGACTAAGGTTGAAAGAGTACGGCTGTAGAAAAGCACCAGCAGCACCATGATGATGCTTCCTGAACCCATGGAGGTCATGCCTACCAAGAATCCTCCCACGAGTCCCACAGCGACGGCTCCCATCTGCGGAGTAATCCATTCAGGAAGACGGTCACGGAGGGATTTTTTGCCGGTTTTCTCCAGATATTTTTGGAAAAGCGCGAAGGTTGGAGTGAGGATCAGGAGCACGCCAATCAGAACCTTCAGCAGTTCGTTTACGCCACCACCAAGATAGACGCGCAAAATCGCCAGCACGCCGACTCCGAGAATGGCGCCCGGAATACTGCCAAGGGACATGCGTAAGACCAAGCGGATATCAACGTGTCCTCGTTGATAATACGACCATGCGGCGCCGACCTTTGTGGCAGCGACAAAGAGGGCACCGGTTCCAACCGCAATAATGGGAGGGACGTCCAGAAAGATAACGAGAAGCGGGACCAAGAGCGCGCCACCGCCAACTCCGGTGAGGCCGACCATGATGCCGACGCCCAATCCGATGATGAGTGCGATCAGTATCTGGTGCATTTGGCTCCGCCGCTAGATCGTCTTCTGCACGACCTAGTTAGATTCCGCCGCTTCGCCTACGTAACCTTGCTTTTCAAGGTAAAGCATAATTTCTTGCGCGGCCTCTTCCGGCGTCATTTCCGCAGTGTTCAACGTGATTTCCGCATCGGCCGGCGCCTCGTAAGGATCGGAGACACCGGTGAAACCTGGGATGATTCCGGCGCGGGCCTTCGCGTAGAGACCTTTGCGGTCGCGCTGTTCGCAGACTTCCAAAGAAGTGGAAGTGTGAACGAGAATGAACCCGCCAGTAGGTTCAATGGACTGCCGTACTTCTTTTCGGATGTTATCGTACGGCGCAATGGGAGCGCATACGGCGATACCGCCGTTCTTGGTGATCTCGTGGGCCACAAAGCCGATGCGACGAATATTGAGGTCGCGGTGCTCTTTCGAAAACGTGAGCTCGGAAGAGAGGTTCTTGCGAACAATATCCCCGTCGAGCAGCGTCACCGGGCGGCCACCCATCTCCAAGAATTTTACGAGCAGGACATTGGCAATGGTGGATTTTCCGGATCCTGAGAGTCCCGTAAAAAACACAGTGAAGCCTTGCTTGTGGCGCGGAGGATATGTACGCCGCAATTCGGTAACAACCTGCGGGTAGGTAAACCAACTTGGGATCTCGCGCCCTCCGGCCAGACGAGAGCGCAGTTCGGTTCCTGAGATGTTGAGGACGCGGCTTCCCTGGGGAACTTCGTCCTCGGGAACATAAATATCTTTGTCCTCCAGGTACACCATCATTTTGAACGGCACCATAGCGACGCCGATTTCATCCTGGTATTGCTGCAAAAGTTTTTGCGCGCCGTAGGGATCATAGAAAGGCTTGCCGGTGGAATCGTTTCCCGGGCCGGCATGGTCGCGACCCACGATGAAATGAGTGCAGCCAAAATTCTTGCGGATGATCGCATGCCACACTGCTTCGCGTGGCCCGCCCATGCGCATGGCCAAGGGCAGAAGCGCCAGTTTGACCGTGTTTGCGGGATAGTGCGGCAAGATGGCTTGATAGCAGCGAACACGGGTGTAATGGTCAACGTCGCCGGGCTTGGTCATACCAACGGACGGCTGAATGAAGAGGTTTGCCGAAGCTTCCTTAGCTGCCCGAAAGGTGAGCTCGACATGAGCACGGTGCATTGGGTTGCGTGTCTGAAAAGCAACGACGCGGCGCCATCCCAGACGCGCGAATTCTGCCCTTGTTTCGGCGGGCGTCAGTCGAAGCGAGTGGTAATCGTAATGCGATGGAGATTGCACGCCTTCGATCCTGCCGGAAACATAAAACGGATTCGCTTTCTGAAGGACGTGTGTGGCGCCGGGATGGAAATGGTCCGTTGTGCCGAAGACGCCCTCCGCTTCCTGCTTTCGGTTGGGCTCCCAAACTTCTTCGACATGGATGACAGCGAGCATGACGCCCTCCGCGTCACGCAAAGCGATGGGAGTCCCGGGTTTTAATTTCTTTGCAATGTCTGCCGTAACATCGAGGACGATAGGCATTGGCCAAACCAAGCCGTTCGCAAGACGCATCGATGAGCAAACGGATTCATAATCAGCTTTTCCCATGAAGTCGGTCAGCGGCGAGAAGCCGCCGTTCATCAGCAGCTCAAGATCACAAATGTGGCGTGGTGTGAGGTCCCAAGACAGCCAGTCTTTTGACCCGGCGCGCAATTCCTCTTTTTGTTTCGAGTCCACCATCAAGTCCACAAGCTTGCCCCCATGCGGGGGATTCAAATGCTCTGGCTTATCCATTTTGTAGGTTTCAATTCCTCCAGGAGATTTTGTTTGTCGAACGAGTTCTGTCGCTTGTCTGCTGGCCGCACTCCAGCTGCAAAGTCAAGTCAAAACGGTAACTAAAATACACCGCTCGAGCAGCGCAGCGGAGTATTGAAGCAATTGATTCTCCGAAATTGAAGCTATTATATGCTATTTAGAATGAATGTTTTAGCAATAAATTGGGGATTTATAATTGACTAACCCTGTGGGATGTGCAAACTATTGCACGCCGATGGCTCCTTCTCGCCCACTGACTCGAGCGCACAATCGATGAAAAAGCGCTCGGGATGGTAACAGCGGCCGATTGCCGCGAATCGATTTGAGTCAGTGCTTGAAACTCTCGCGAACCAGGAAGGCCGCATGACTCAACCTTTCCTTGGCCGCGAACCAATCATAGGCTCCTTCGAGCTTTTGCCGAAGCTGCTCATCCGAATCGGATTCATCAAAAAAGATTCGCCGGAGCTCAAATCGGTTCTCATACCGATTCACCGTGCCCCAACGAGTAGTGACAGCAAGCTTGTAGCCGGCTTTCTGCACGGCTTCCGTCGACTCTTTGGAAAAATTACGAAGCTGCCCGAAAGGATAAGCGAAAGAATCAACGTTTTTCGCGAGCAGGTCTTCCAGTGTTTGCTTCGATTGCATAAGTTGCACTTCCATTTCCCGTCGAGTGAGGTCTCGCATGTTCACGTGATCGACCGTATGCGAGCCTATATCCACCAGGCCCTCCCTCACCAAGCTGGAAAGATCACTTGCGGACATTAAGCGCTTTGGGGTGACCCCGTTTACCGTCAAGTCCCATTCGTTTCTTCCACCGATAAATCGAGTAGGGACGAAGATGGTGCAGGGGACAGAGTGCTTCTGTAACACCGAATATGCCGGCCCCAGTAAATGAGAATAAGCATCATCAAAGGTCACGACCACTTTTCTGGACCCGTGATTCTCTTGAAGCAAGAGTGAGGTTAAATCGGAAAGCCTGGCGACCTGGTAGTTTTCGGCGATGAAGCGAATTTGGCGACCGAAGGTTTCCGGGCTGACGGAAAAAGGGCCGACATTCGGGTCAACCGAATGGTACATGACGATAGAAATTTTTTTGTATTTCTTGGCAAAGAAGAACTTTTCCTGCAACGAACTGAAATGCGCTCGCTCGAGTATTCTGGTGATGTTTTGGGCGTGGCGTTTTGAAATCACTTTGGCAGTAGAAGCAGGCTACAGAGCAATTTCCTCAAACCTGTTCCTCACGAGATGAAGCTGCGCGCACATGGTTCTCACAGCTTGCCATTCGATATTCAAGCGTGAACCTGGATTATGCCTTTGGCAATATGATGACGAAAGCTCGATTTCATCAGATGAACGGGGAGCGGCGGATTCCATGTAGTAACAATCCGCAAGAGGCCGTGAGCTCAGCGGGTTGGGATACCCAAGAAATAAGAAGTTCTCGCCTAGACCCTCACTAATACACAACTGGCGGATTTCCGTCCGCACTTTCCCCGTAAGGAAATTGGGAACTGCGCAGCCCTGTCCCACGCCCTGAACCGAAGTCTCCCCTGAAGTTCAGGTATCGATGCTGGCCTCTTTCCGGCCTATCGAGCAGGTGTTTTTTGTTCGGCCGAGCCTCAAGATTCCCAATGGGAAAGGCTAGTGACCCCTTGGGAAGAAACGAGGATACAAATGGCTGACAAGCCCTTCGGAATAAGGCGGTTGCTGAATGCAGGGGCGTGGTTCTCAACAGACGGCATCGAGCTGATCGCATTACTGAGCCTGTTGCTCTGTGCGTCCTTCGCGCTTTGCGGCTGCGCTCTAACCGGCTCGGCCAACAGCGGTCAGC
>JASHYE010000393.1 GCA_030043155.1 Candidatus Acidiferrales bacterium
CATCATAGCCGTTGGGATGCGTTGGCGGGCAAGCGACTGCGCGAGTTTGATCGGAATTCTGGGATAAAGGTGCGGGCGAGTGAGCCCCCGGAGATCTCGCCTGCGAGCCATGCCTCGTAGCATGACTTCGAGTCCCACTTGAGCGGCGCCGAGGACACCAGTGACATAAATGAGATCGCCTGCCTTAGCAGTGGAGCGAGAAATCGCGTCTCCCGATGCAATTTCGCCGATGACCGTGATGCAAATTGCGACGGAGGCAGTACGCGACGTGTCGCCGCCGATTAGCTTCATGCCGAATTCGCGGCAGGCGCGTGACATACCAACGGCGAAGCGGCGCAGCCATTTTCCAGTTCTATTGACTGGCAGGGCGAGTGCGAGGAGAAAATAACGCGGGCGAGCTCCCATGGCTGCCAGATCGCTGGTGGCGCGAGCGAGGGATTTGTATCCGATAGATTCAGGCGGGTAGTTTGACAGGAAGTGAACACCTTCAAGGCTGGAGTCGCAGCTGACAGCCCATTCGGCTCGCGCGTGGTGGCGAAGTACTGCGGCATCGTCCCCGATACCAATTGGCAAGCTGCCCTGAAAGGACTTATCTCCATGAGAGGGAATGGCTTGGCGGAGAAATTCGATAATCTCGTTTTCCCTGTTCTTTTGACCAGTTGTAATTGGCTTTGCCACAGAATATAACTATATACAGAGATAGCTTCGTCTGCCGGATTATAGGTGTCCGGGAGACGAAATGGCAGCCCAGCCTTAGAAGAGGAATTTTGGTTGACTCTTCATGGGGCAGCACTTATAGTCGCGGCCGGTTTCGGACCGAGTCTCGCGGTTCAAACACTATCGGGCAACGCGCAGACCGCTTATTAGGGGCCAGCGGTCATTTGGTCCAGCGCAAAGAACAAGTTCAGAATTTGAGTTCGCGTTATGCGACGTAAATATTACACATTTTTTGTTGCCTCGACGAATTCGGGGAAGATGCGCCGAATGCGCATCCCGCATTATGCCTTGCATCTAGTGGTCTTACTGGCGTTGGTTGGCGGGGCGACCGTGCTTGTGGCGCTGGGGTCCTACTCGCATATGCTGTGGAAAGCAACGGCCTACAATTCCTTGCTCAACGATCAGCATGTGTTGAAGCAGCAGTATCGGGATCTGCAGACGCAAGTGAAGGACGCAAATGAGCGGCTTAATTCGCTCCAGTCGCTGGCGAGCGAAGTGGCGGTTGCCTACGGGTTGACGCGCGTGCCGGATACACCGTTCGCGCTGGAGAATACGACCGCCGAATCGGATGCGACCTATCAGGACACGCTCGACCAGTTCAATTTTCTGCAACAGAACTCCGAGGCAGTCATGCTGGCATCGACGGGAACAACGCGATTGCTGCCTGGGCTGAAGCTCTTGAATGCTCCGTTCATCCCATCGTTGTGGCCGGTGATGGGCCGGATTACGAGCCGATTCGGCGAGCGGCTGGATCCTTTTGGCGGAGAGGGTGAATTTCACACGGGATTGGATATCGCTTCGCATTATGGAGACGACGTTAGGGCTGCGGCGGACGGCGTTGTCGTATGGACGGGAACACGAGAGGGATATGGCCGCGTTGTGATTATCGATCACGGATTTGGAATTACGACATGGTACGCGCACCTCTCGGCCTATGACACGCAGGAGGGAATGCGCGTGAAACGCGGCGACGTGATTGCGCAGGAAGGCGACAGCGGACGCGCGACTGCTGCGCACCTTCACTTCGAAGTGCGGATCAATAATGCCCCGGTGAATCCGTGGCCGTACCTGCATCAGGCGGATGCGGGTGGAACGGTTTCCGGCGGAGGATAAATTTCAGGAGAGTGGCCAGGTCTGCATGGGTTGTCCTCAGGGTTTTCCTCTAATCATCGAATCGTCGCAGAAAATCTGCTGGTTAGCACATCAAGGACTTCTTTGCGGGAACGCAGCGTGAAGCATCTGCGAGGTGATCTGGAGCCGTAAGTCGACCAGATGCCCATCATGAGAAATGTCAGCCGCCTTCAGCAAGGCATCGAGCGCTGGCCATTGCGGGCCGATTTGCTGTTGGGCGTTCGGATCAGCGAGAGCGGCGCGTCCCATCCAGATCAAACCTTGCAGGGCAGTGGAGAGTTGGATCGCGTCCAAGGTGGAATCGCATTCGGCCGAGGCGAACAACTTTAAGTCCTCAGACGAGGGGCGTCCTGAAATGGAGATCGCATGGATGCTGTGAAGCAAGCGTGCGAGTTGGGCGGAGTGGGGCAAGTCGAGGTTGAGATCCTTCGGCAGATCCTCGGTGCGCATTACACCATATATGGGAGCGCCGGAAATGCGCGCGATGCGGGCTGACATTTGCGGATCCAAGCGGTGCGGATTTGGCGGCCCAAAAACCTGAGAGAGAGCGGGGCCATCGGCCAGAGCGATTTCGTCCGGCGCAAGGAAGGTGAAGCGAACCAGACGAGAGGAACCTTGTTCGCGCACTTCATATATGTTCTGACCGTGAGATTTGACGAGGCGACCATCGCGCAGAGCGTAGTGTTCAATCTTGGTTTCATCGAAACGGCCCTGAGCCAGGGCAAGCACTGATGTGGGCGATGTTTGGGGCCAAAGCGCCACCGCGGCGCGATCGAGATCACGAGAATAGTCGAACCCTGTGGCGCGAACAAATTCGGTGTAAGCGGGATCTTGAGCGGAGTTGGGCGCAAGAGTGGATAATTCATTCGCAAAGGACGAAGATCGGAGCGCTGCGAGGTCGAGGAAAACTACCCCTGAGGCGCTGGCAGGCAGTTGGTGAATCAGGTCTAGATCTGACGCTGAGGAGGCCGAAGCAGAACGTTCACTCGCAGGGATATTAGGAGTTTCAGGAGAGGGAGCGTCGAACGCCTGCCGCTGCTTTATGACTTCATGGTGGTGAATCGCGGCGAAGGCAACCAACGCGGCGATACACGCAACGAAGAATATGGTCAGTGCGCGCTTCAATCGATTATTCCAGGCTACTTTCCGAGTATAAATTTGCATCGAAATAGTGTAAAGTTGAGGTCGCAGTGCCAATCAGAAGAATTGTGGCACGGGCCGTGCTTTGTTTATTGAAGCGCTTGCAATTTTAATGCCTGCGTGATAATTTCGTCAGGTTTGCTTGTGCTGGCGTAGCTCAGCTGGTAGAGCATCTGATTTGTAATCAGAGGGTCGGGGGTTCAATTCCCTCCGCCAGCTGGATTTTGAGGGTCGGGATTTTGGGTTTGGATCAGACGGATTCCTCGCACTAGAAACGAACGGGCTGGTGTCTTCGGACACGAGCCCTTTCTGCGTTGCGAAGTGCCCCGTTTGGGACGAGCGCGTCAAGTCCCGTAGTTTCGCGGGACGGGTGGGTGAGTGGCTAAAACCAGCAGACTGTAAATCTGCCGCTCCTTGCGGGCTACGGAGGTTCGAATCCTCCCCCGTCCACCATTGTGCCGCGAGAGCTGAGAGAAGCACCGGAGCAGTAGCGCGATTCGATTTCGACAGACC
>JASHYE010000394.1 GCA_030043155.1 Candidatus Acidiferrales bacterium
GACTCGCACGGAAATATCTATTTTGAACTTACTTCTAGTAATTCGGGCCCGCCAGTGATGGAAATGGCCGGCGACGCGTATCCCATAGCAATCTCTCTAAAATCAGCCATTGCGAAACTTGACACGCGGACTTTGGTTATGGGTGACCGCTGGCAAGAACCGGCATGTGCATTTATGCACCTATTGGGTGTCGACCGCTCTGGCGAAAACCTGCTCATAGGCTGCAAGGACTCGGCCATTTTAGCGGATCCGCAGACAGGAAGGGTCGTCGCTTCCAGCAACATCAGCGGCATTCGAGACGGCATGCCGGTAACCTTTAGCCCCGCGCTCGGAGATGCGTTCCTTCTCGGCCTCGACGAACAGCCGAGCGTCCATCGGACGGATTTGGCGATCATCCACGAGGATTCGTCCGGACATCTCGGTCCCGTCGTGTTGGCTCCACAAGTGTGGGCTCAACCCGAAGCATTTGATAGCGCCACTCAACAGTTCTTTGCCGTTCAAAGCGATACCAAAACTGTTGATTCAGGCCTTTTTATCGAAGCACTAGGAACGAGGAGTCCGGTTCCGGTGCAGCAGCCAATACCCGGCACTTTCCGTATTCTCGTTTATAGTAGAAATTGACGGCTTCGAGCGACGCGAGGTTCTGTTAGTCACCTATTTCTTGGCCAGCAGTTTTTCGAATCCCGCCTCGTCGAGGATAGTCACGCCCAGAGACTGCGCCTTTGCCAGCTTCGAGCCGGGATCCGCCCCCGCCACCACGTAATCTGTCTTCTTGCTCACCGACGAAATCACTTTCCCGCCGTGCGACGCCACCAGTTGCCCCGCCTCTTCGCGCGAATGATGCTCCAGCGTACCTGTAAAAACGAACGACTTTCCGGCGAGCACCGCGCTCACCGGCGCGCGCCGTTCCTCTTTCATCCGCACGCCTTTTTCGCGCAGCCGCTCGATTAATTTCCGGTTGGCCTTCTCCGAAAAAAAGTCCGCCACGCTCGCCGCCACTTTTGGCCCAATCTCATTCACTTCCATCAATTCTTCCGCGCTCGCATCCGCAATTTTCTCGAGCGAACCGAAATGCTCGGCCAGTAGTTGCGCCGTTCGCTCGCCCACAAATCCAATCCCCAGCCCGTAAATCAGCCGCGAAAGCTCATTCTTCTTGCTCGCCGCAATTTCATCCAGCAGATTCTGCGCCGATTTCTCCGCCATGCGCTCCAGATTCGCCAAATCCCCCAGCTTCAGCGCATACAAATCCGCGAAATCCTTCACCATTCCCTTCTCGACAAGCTGGTCCACCAATTTCTCCCCCAGCCCGTCGACATTCATCGCATGCCGCGACGCAAAATGAATCAGCGACTCTCTCCTTCGCGCCGGACACATCGCATTCACACACCGGTACGCAACTTCTCCTTCCACGCGATGCACGCGCGTCCCGCACTCCGGACATTTCTCCGGCACCACCACCGGCTCTTCTTCTTTTCCGTGCTTCACCACTTTCAGCACGTGCGGAATCACGTCCCCCGCGCGCTCCACCAGCACCGTGTCTCCCGCATGAATATTCAGCCGCCCGACTTCGTCCATGTTGTGCAGCGTCGACTTCACTACCGTCACGCCGCCAATCGGCACCGGCTCAAAAAACGCCACCGGCGTCAGCGTCCCCGTGCGCCCCACGTTGAATCCAATCGCCCGCACCACTGTAGTTCCCTGCCGCGCCGCCCATTTGAACGCAATCGCCCACCGCGGCGCTTTCGACGTGAACCCCAATTCATTTTGCAGCCCCACGTCGTTCACTTTCACCACCACTCCATCAATTTCATACGGCATTTTCTCGCGCTTCTTCTCCCATTTCGTGCAGTACTTTTCCACTTCCTCGATGCCGTCGCACACTTCGAAATCCGCACTCGCGAGAAACCGCAAGGCCTTCAGCGCTTCGAGCGACTGCGAATGCTTTTTCAGCGGAACGCGCGCGCCCGAAAGCAAGTAATACGCAAAAAAGTCCAGTTTTCGCGACGCCGTGATGTTCGGATCCAGCATGCGCACCGCTCCCGCAGCCGCGTTTCGCGCATTCGCGAAGTGTTTTCCGCCACTCGCGTCCTGCTGCCGGTTCAGCTCTTCGAACGCTTTCTTCGTCATCATCGCTTCGCCGCGCACTTCAATGTCGACGGGCAAGCCGAGCTTTTTCATCTCGCTCACATCGAGTCGCAGCGGAATCGAGCGAATCGTTTTCACATTCGGCGTAACATCCTCGCCTGTCTGCCCGTCGCCGCGCGTCACTCCGCGCAGCAGCACGCCATTTTCGTAAATCAGCGCCAGGCTCAATCCGTCGAATTTGTGCTCCGCCACGTATTCAATCTTTTCGCGCCCCGTCAGCTCGCGCGCGCGCCGGTCAAATTCGCCCAGCTCCTCGAACGACAGCGCATTGTCCAAACTCATCATCGGACGCGCATGCCGGTATGTCTGAAATCCCTCGCGCGGCTTTCCTCCCACTCGCTGCGTCGGCGAATCCGGCGTGACCATCTCCGGATGCTCCTGCTCGATCGCCTTGAGCCGCCGCATCAGCTTGTCGAATTCCGCGTCGGAAATCTTCGGCGCATCCAGCACGTAATAGAGATACTCGTGCCGCCGAATTTCCTCGCGCAGCTTTTCCACTTCTTTCATCAACGTCGCGC
>JASHYE010000395.1 GCA_030043155.1 Candidatus Acidiferrales bacterium
TGTCACCGATTTTTGCAAATGAATCACGGCGCGCGGCGCGTAGAATTTCCATTTCGGCCGGTCCGGTTTGCACACCGTCAGCCACGCATGCTCTACAACGAAGGTCTCCGCGTCCGTCCGTTCCACCTCTGCCGCCGCAAACGTCAATGGATTCGGGCTGACCAGCACGTTGGGATTCGCAAAATGCTCTGCCTTTATTGTGCCGCGCGCATTTTTGAACGTCCCCGTCTGCTTCTCGAGGTTATAAGTCCCGCTCTCGGCGTCGAGGTGCTCGTTTGCATGATCAAATTGCACGTGTCCTCGCGCGATCGCCACTTTGGTCTGCTGGTTGTATTCCATGTGGTCGGCCCGGAGCGTAACATCCTGATACGAAATCTCTGCGTGCCCCTCCGCCGTAAAAACATCACCGGATTTTCTTTGCGTGTCCGCGCGAAGCGTCAGTTCGCCCTTGCGCGCAGCTGCGCGCGTAAGAGTCTGATTTTGTTGCGGCCCGCGTGCTTGGGCGCCCGTGAGCAGTATAAGAAACAGCGCCAGCAGCAGGCCGCCGCGGCGCATTCCATTGAACCGTCGCGAAGTCTTGGATTCCATCCGAAACGGCATCGTTTTGAAAAGAGCCACAAAGCCTAACATGCGCCGGAAAGCCCGCAAAGAATTAGCGCCAAATTCAACGCCATCGGTTACCTGTTTGGCGAACATCCCTTAAATTCCTGGCTCGAAGCTTATCCGAATTTGGTAAGCTGCCGCAGTCCGCGAATTACGGTCCGCAGCGCAAAACGAACCGGTGATTCAGGTCTGCTCGCAATGTGGTGCTGTTAGCAATCGCGACCTGGAAGTCTGCCCATTTTGCGAAGCGTCCTTCGTCCAGCATTCTTCTTCTCGTCATACAGACGCTCCTGAAGAGCCGGAATGGCGCCGCGAGGTCGCTCGCCGTCTTGAAGTTTACCGCTCGCGCCGCCGTGAAAACGCCTCGCGAGCGCCCGAGCCTGTCCTGCCGTTCGCGGCAGAGCATCCTCCAGCGGTCATCACCACCGCCGTTGCTCCCCGTACCATTGCTCGTCTTAGGCCTGTTCAGCGTGTTGAAATTCACGTGTCTCAGCCGCAGCTTGATTTTTCAGTCGTCGAGGCTCACCGCGTCCATCCCGCCGCAGCTTCTTGTCCGCTAGCGGAGCTGATGGCCCGCCGCGTCGCCGGCCTCATAGATGCGGTCGTGCTCGCGGGCGTGTTGGGCGGCTTTCTGTTGATGTTCCGTTCCCTGGGTGGACAGCTCGAATTCCTCAAAATCAATTTCGCGATCTATGGTGCCATTTTTTTCCTGATTTATTTCCTCTACTTTGGCTTGTTCACACTCTTCTCCGGCGCAACCCTTGGGATGCAGCTCAATGGCCTTTCGGTGGTTGCGATGGACGGCGGCTTTCCTGAGACGCGCCAGTTGGCCTGGCGCAGTTTCGGATATTTCCTTTCCGGTGCAACGCTGTTTCTCGGCTTCCTGTGGGCGCTCTGGGATGAAGATCACCTCACCTGGCAAGATCGCATTTCCCACACCTACGTCACCTCCGCCGCTCCCGACGAACATCCGGAGCCATAAGCAGCCCCTCGCCTGGGTAGTGGCGTCATTTGACTTGGAAGTTTTTGGGCGTATGATGTCGGCCCGTGGAAGTTATCCGAGAAGTAATTTGGATTTGGTACAAAATATTCACCATGTCCTACGAAACAACTGTCTTGATAATTTTGACGGCCCTCGGGGTCATGTTGGCAATACTGGCAATAGGGATTGCAGTGCTGGCTATTATGGGCTATACTGGGTTCCAAGACATGGTGAAAGATGCGGTTATGGAACGTGTGGGTCCTGCCATGGACGCCAAGTTGAGGGAATACCCGCAAGCCTCTGAAATAACGGACATTATGGAGCAGATTAAGGCCCAGGCTACCTTGATGAGCAAAATCGGGGTATCATCTGAAACCGCAAGCAAGGGTTTAGCGTCCAATCAGTCCGACCAGCCAACAGCCCAAACTTATCCAGGAGAGGAGCCGCGAAATGCCAGCAACGTCGCAAGCACTGCCCCAAGCGGCCCAGTCCGCCCTGACCCCGGGGCAAGTAATAAGTAAGTATCAGGTCGATGCCCCTGTCGATGTGGTAGGCATCGCTCACGAACTCGGCGTAAACGTGTGGGAAACACACACCATGCCCGATAACATTTCGGGGAAAATATTTCGAGACCCACTGAACGGAGGCACGTCTGGGTTTAGTATAGTTGTTAACTCTTCCCATGCAATTGTGCGTAAGCGGTTCACTATCGCTCACGAGATAGCGCATTTCATTCTGCACAGGCACATTCTGGAAAGCCGATCCGATCTGACAGATGACGCAATGTACCGGAGTGGTTTAAGCACCAAAGAAGAAACCGCTGCGAATCAATTGGCTGCTACCATACTTATGCCTTACTCTCTCATTAACAAAATTGTGAATGAGGGAACCAACGATGTGGATGCATTGGCTACGCGTTTTCAAGTATCTACAACTGCTATGAAGATTAGGCTCGGCGTCCCTGTCTAAAGACTAGCGGCTTCTTCATTCCCCGCCAACAAAATCAAATGACACCACTTCCCTCGTCCGTCGAAACTCGCATGCCTTTGAAAAAATTAGCATCCCTGGCCTAAGTAGCCTGCATCGAAGAACTTGGGGGGTAGAAGAACACGCCCGATGGCGGTTGCAACAATGGTATAATCGCTCAGCGGCGGCGGTGCTTGGGCAAATCGCGCGGGGCATAAAATGAATTCTTTCTGGAAAAAAGCGGTTGTTGTTGTCTCGATTTTGATTTTCGCCTATGTAGCCGTGGGCTACGTCAAGGGCAAAAACACCGATACCTCGTACGCCTCGCTGACTGTCTATACTGAAGTTCTCCAGTACATTCAGGACTACTACGTCGACAGTCCCGACATCCACAAAGTCACCTCCGGTGCTTTGCATGGACTCCTCGACTCCCTCG
>JASHYE010000396.1 GCA_030043155.1 Candidatus Acidiferrales bacterium
TTTCATTCCCGGGTCTCCGTTGCCAGCTGCGTGCGCGGGCCGGGCAGCTGGGAAGCCAAGGATATACGGTATATCTATATAGTCAATACCAAAACGCCTAGTTCTATTCGGTAATATCCTTGGGTTGCCCGTCGGAGCCGGTCCAACGCGAAAGACGGAGGGAGAGCATGAAACGTTTGTTTCTCGACTCAATGCAGCGATGAGGAGCTAAGAGCCTCGGCAGTGGATGAATGTGTATGCCCGGGGTGACGCGGCGGATGGTTAAAACCCCGGCTCAAACCGACAGAAGCGGTATGAGACTGCGGAGTTTCCGATAAGGAGGGGACGATGCCGAAGCAGGGAGTTCTGAAACGCGAACTGGGGCACGGGGCTGCGCCGCGCCGAGGCTGGCGGCTGGCCTGGTATGAGCCACGGCGCCGCGTAGGAATATTTTTTCCGGCACCGTTGCACCGTATCGCGCGAGCCATTCGTGAGTTCAAGTGGCGCATGGCGGTGGCGCTGCGCGCTCCCACGCGTGAACGGCAGGACGTGTTTGACCTGCAGCGTGACCACCGCGAACAGCAGAAGCTTGCCGCGGAGTTTACGCGCGGCTATTTGCGCGGATGGCAGGAGTGCATCGAGGCTTGGGACGAAGTGAGCAAGGCGGTGTCGGAAGACGGCTGGCGGAATTGATATCGGGAGTTAATTCCAAGCGAACATGGTGAAGCCGATTATTGTTGTCATTCGTTTACGAGCGAAACAAAAGCGATAAAAGGGATCGGTGATTTTCGTTGGGCTGAAAATCATCCAAATTCGAAACTCATCGTCTGGCAAATGGGGGAGCGAACGAATGAAGCCGAAGGAAATTTTCGAAGTATGCCATACGCGGTACAAAACGCTGCGCGGATTTCTCAATGGGCATGTGGCGGCGCTTGACTGGGAGCGTCCGTCGGAGTCCTACCATTGGCGGCCGGAGCATTCGCGCGCAGAAGACTATGTAGCGGACTTCGAGCGCATCGCGGAGCGCGCACTGCGGCGTCCCGAGTGGCGTGGCTGGCTGAAACTTTTCCGGATTTATTTCGTGCGCGGTTTCGAATACCGCCGCGCAATTACGCTGTGCGGAGTGTCTCCATCGACCTTCGACTACTGGATGGCGGAAGTCAAGAAAACGTGCGGGCGCGATTTTGCCCGGGCGGGGCTTTTCCCTCCCGGCGATTATTTCCGCAAGCGCGAAATGGCAGGCGGGAAAACGACCGAGGAGCACGCGACGGGAGAAGTGAGGGCGCAGGGAAGTGAGAATGGGTCGAGGGGGAAAGAAAAAGGGCGGCTGGAAGAAAGCCGCCCGGAAATTCTCACGTGCCAGAACTGAGGGCTCGACTATGCCAAAGCGGTTTGCAGGATATCGCGTTAGGCGTACGGTCGTCACAGCCGCACAGACATATATCACACAGGTACGTCACCGTACAGGACCAGGCTGTAGCGAGAGCATGGAATATAGCGGCGGCAATGGATCGCGGAGGGCGCGAAGGTCCGGTCGCGGGGCCCTGGTGGAGTCCACCAGACTCCAGAAAGCGGAGATGGGGCACCCGCAAGAAAGTGAGAAGCAAGTCCCCAGGATGCATATAATGCGGCGCTTATGGGAAAGGGCGACCGCGCCAATTTGGAGCGTTTATTGCGGTCTGCGTGGGAGCATCGAGACATCGTGCGAAATACCCCTGCTTCAAGAACGATTAAACGTAGTCGGCACGTGGACCAGACCACGATATGGGCTTTGGTGGGTTTAATCATGGTAGCTATTACTTACTTGGTTCCACGCGATGTTATTTCTGTAATTTTTCAGTGCGTTCTGCTTTCTTGCTGGTTGTGTTGGCTAGGTATTCATATAGCGAGGGCAAAAACTGACAGAAAGTGGCCACTGGTAATGATAGTTGTGATTTCCTCGGTGTTGGCATCTGGAGTCGGTTGGCTAGTGTTCCCGACGATTAGGCGCAATGCCGATGTTGCTCTAGAATCTCTTGGCTTCCATAACGATCCGAATACAGGGCACGACATACAGTTTCTTGTCCGCAATAATAGTGACTTTGGTGCGGATAATGAGAAATGCATAATCTTTATATCCTTGGTAGACATAAAGGATGGTTGGGTATCACGGGAAATCCAAGACAGTGCGTGGTCAGACTTTAAGCGTAAGCTACCTGAGTATTCACCAGAGACTCCCCCTATGAGACTAGAAGCTCACCAAGAAAGAGTAGGAATCCTAGAAAAAGACGCTAGTAGGTTAGCTTCTTTTGTGTGGTGGGTGGGTTCTGGGCGAAAGACTATTTTGTATACAGGAATTATAACTTGGTCTGATGAAGACGGCCTCCACGAAAAGGAATTGTGCGGATGGATAGTGCCGCCCGTCGGCCCACTCGCTGAACTTACTTCGCTGCACCGAAGAGGTTGCTACGGCCACAACGCGGTGTTCTAGGCTACTTTCGTAAGGTTTTTGTATTCGAGGTTTGGCGAGCCAATTAACCTAAGAATGGTATCTCGGAAAAGGAATGGATTCTTTCGGTTGTTGAAACGGAAGCACATTTCGTCGGGCAGGCGGCGGTCGGAGCTAGCAGCGCTCTACGGATTCATAAGCAAAACCAACAGCGTATCCCTCACACCGCCCGATTCAAAGCCTCGGGACGGGATTCCTTCCTTCGTCAGGACAGGCGGGATGACAAGGTAAAGCGACGGTAAAGACGAAGCCGCAGAGCTCCGCCGATGGCGCGAAGCTCTGCGCTATAGGGCAGGCGTCAAGTTTCTACTGATTGCCGTGGTTTTTATGGCGCCACTGCCAGTATTGGTTTTGCTCGTCCTGGCTGCGGCTCTTGAAGTCCACATGCTTGCGATTAGTCTCGTGCTCCCATTGCTGATAGTAGGTAACTTCGGTGTTATTCCAGTAGTGATAGTCGTGGTATTCGGGGTCGTAAACGCGGACGCGCGCCGCACATCCCGCGAGAAAGAGCATTCCCAAGAAAGCAGCGGAAACGAAGATTGAGCAAACCTGCTTTTGAATTTTGCGCATGGCGTTGGGCATCCCTATCTGGGCGATGGCTCCTTTGGTTCGGACGTGCGACGGAGCCGCGCCGGTAGCGTCCAGCGTGCCCAATATGGCGGTGAAGCGCCATAAGGCCTCGACTGGATACTTCCTTCGGGTGTAACCCGACCACGCGCTGCAAAGTTGCGGGGCGACGCCGTTTGCTATTCCGGCACGCAGTCAGTAGAATCTTGTAGTCCAGCAGTGCGCAGGCAGGGATTCCTCAGAATAAGCTAAATTCGAGTTCGCCATCAGGGCGAGCTATGAACAAAACCGTATCTCGCAAGACGCAAAACAAAACTCAACCGCGCGCCAAGAGGCCAGAAAAACATTCGTGCACCGCAACAATGATGCGGAATAGCCGGGAGGCGAGGCAGGGCGATTCCGCGAGCAATGGCAAAACAGCCGGTAGAGTAGTGATTTGGATTTGGGCACATGGTTGCGCCAACGTCGGTGCCTTCGCTTTTTGCCATCGCTTATAGTGGTAGGGCCTAAAAGGCGCGGCGGAAGATTGCTGCGACAGTGGTACTCCCAAAAAGAACCATGCGGCCCGGGACGTGATGTGGCGTCTCGATCCGCCGGGTTCTTCATCTTGCCATCTTCATATCAATACAAACGAGCTGGGGCTGGAACTTCGTGTTTGTAGAACCGCGCGTAGATTTAAATCTCCCTTCCCCTCTCAGTCTCCAGAACGATGTATACTCCGCGCGAAGGAGAATCCTTTGAGTCATCTTCTGAGGCGTCTTCCGAAAATTCGCGTCACGCTTATGGCGTTCGTTGTTGGGCTTTTCGCGCTCACTTGTATTCCCATGCTCGTGTCACGGGATGTGCGAGCGCAGAGCGCTTCGACTCCCGATTACACGATTCAGGCGATTCGCTATGCGTCGAGCGTTGACGATGCCGCGGATATGGTCATCGGCGCGCCGAAGCAGCAGATTGACGTCGCGTGGATTGTCTGGCTGGTTCGCGGCGGCGGGCGAAATATTCTTTTCGACAGCGGATACCATCGCGACACGTTTGCGCACTATTTCCATCCGACGAATTACTTGCGGCCTGATGAGGCGGTGAAGCTCGCGGGCGTTCAGCCAGATGAGATTACAGATATTGTGATCAGCCATGCGCATTGGGACCATCTCGGCGGCATCGACCTTTTCCCGAAGGCAACGGTGTGGATTCAAAAGGATGAATATCAATATTACACGGGCGCTGCCTGGCAGGCCGCCGGGCATCATGGCGGGATCGATCCGGAAGACATTCAGGAGTTGGTGAAGCTTAATACGGAGGGGCGGGTGCACTTTGTGGATGGCGATGATGTGGAAATTTTCCCCGGCATTCGCGCGTACACGGGAGGGCATCACACTTACGATTCGCAGTATCTGCGAATCGATGGGAATCCGCCGTTTGTGCTGGCTTCGGACAATGTTTATCTCTATCGGAATATGATCGAGCACCGGGCGAGTGCAACGTTCACGAGGGATTTTGAGGCAGCGAATATCAAGAATCAGGCGCGGATGATTCAGCTGGCGGGCGGGTCGATGGATCGCGTGATTCCCGGGCACGATCCGGAGGAGTTTAAAAAATAT
>JASHYE010000397.1 GCA_030043155.1 Candidatus Acidiferrales bacterium
TGTCGCGTTGGCCGCCTGTTACATCCCCGCCCGCCGCGCTATGCGCGTCGATCCCATCATCGCTCTTCGTTACGAATAGCCGCAGACCGCGCACCTGTTACGTTACTGCCTCGAAAGCAATACTGTCATTCCGAGGAGGATACGACGAGCATCCGACGAGGAATCTGCATTTGCAGTTTGTAGCGCAGAGCTTCGCCACCCTTGCGAAGTTCTGCGGCCTTTTCCTTTTTACGCCGCCATATCTCGCCTTCCCTTCCCCTTGACATTCTACTAGTCGCTATGTATGCTCCCCTAGAATGTCTACCACACCGCCGATCACGAAGTCCCATGAAGATGCCTGACAAACATGTCTAACAAGATGCCTGACAAAGCCCAGCGCGAGCGCGTCGAACTTCTTCAAGGCACTCTCGACCTGCTCATCCTCCGCACGCTGCTTCCCGGCCCCACTCACGGCCACGCCATCGCTAAAACCATCGAGTTCAACTCCAACGATGTCCTGCAGGTCGAACAGGGCTCGCTTTATCCGGCGCTGCACCGGCTGATTAAACGCGGCTGGATTTCAGCCGAAAGAGGCACGTCTGAAAATAACCGGCAGGCGAAATTCTATCGGCTGACCGCAAAAGGACGAAAGCAGCTGGCCCTCGAAACGAGCAAGTGGGACAAAATTGCGCTCGCAATCGGACGGATCTTGCGGCCAGCGCGCGAGGCAGGCCGGGGGATAGTCGAATGACGCCGCGCAAACACATGATGGACGATTTTGACGACGACGTTCGCGACCACATCGCCCGCGAAACCGAGGACAACATCGCTCGCGGCATGTCCCCCGAAGAAGCTCGCACCGCCGCCTTCCGCAAATTCGGCAACGTGCTGCGCGTCAAAGAAGACACGCGAAAAGTCTGGACGCTCACCTGGCTGGAAGATTTGGCGCAAGATATTCGTTACGCCTTCCGCATGCTGCGCAAATCCCCCGGCTTCACCGCCGTTGCCATTCTCACTCTCGCCCTCGGCATTGGCGCAACAACGGCGATCTTTTCCGTCGTGAATGCCGTGCTGCTCCAAGCGTTGCCCTATCACAACTCGAAGCAGCTGATGCTCGTCCGCGAGAAGCTCCCAAAATTCTTCCCCAACCCAATATCGGTTTCCGCGCCAGACATCGCCGTGATGGCTCGCGAGAATCGCGTCTTCACCGGCGTTGCCGCGTTTACGAACCGCCGATTGAATCTTTCAGGTGCTGGCGCTCCAGAACGAGTCATCTCCGCCCGCATCTCCGCAAATTTATTCTCTTTGCTTGAAGCCTCGCCCCTGATTGGCCGAATTTTACACCAAGGAGAAGATCAGCCCGGTCATTCCGTTACTGTGCTCAGTTATGGATTATGGCAGCGGACCTTCGGCGGCGATCCAAGCGCTGTCGGCCGCTCCGTCACGCTGAATGGGCAGTCGTACACGATCATTGGCGTAATGCCCAAAGGATTCGAGTTCCCTCCGCGTGGTTTGCCGCAATTCCGCCCCGCTGACCTCTGGATCCCCATGGCACTCAGTCACGATGAGCTGGGTGATGTTGGCGATAATTTCGACTGGGGGGTTATCGGGCGATTGAAGGCAGACGTGACACCCGCACAGGCCCAATCGGACATGAATGTGGTCGCGGCCGATGTGCTCAAAACATGGGGCCTTCCTCCCACAATGAAAGTTGAACTGGACGCAGTTGTAACGCCTCTGCGCGAAGTTGTCGTCGGCGATGTCCAGACGCTCATGTATCTACTTCTCGGAGCGGTAGGCCTGCTGTTGCTGATCGCGTGCGCGAATGTGGCCAACCTCCTCCTCGCGCGCACCTCGGCGCGCCGCAAAGAAATGGCCATGCGTGCAGCCCTCGGCGCGCCACGCGGCCGCGTGATCCGGCAACTGCTAACAGAAAGCCTTCTGCTCGCATTTTTCGGTGGCGCTCTGGGCGTGTTTGCGGCCGTATGGGGCACAAAACTGCTCGCCGCTCTCGCTCCCGACAATCTTCCGCAGGTTCAGGGCATCGGAGTTGACCATACCGTTCTTCTTTTCGCTGCTCTCCTCTCGGCGGTCACCGGCGTGCTCTTCGGATTGGCTCCCGCATTTGCCGCTAGCCGGACCGATGTGAACGAAATACTCAAAGAAGGAGGCTGCGGGCTCGCCGGAGGCGGGAGCAGCGTTTCCGCTCGCAGCGCGTTCGTCGTCGCGCAAGTGGCCATTGCCTTTGTGCTCGTCATCGGCGGCGGTCTTTTGATCCGCAGTTTCATCGACGCCGAAAGCTCCCGCTCCGGAGTGCAGGTGGGAAACGTATTGACCGCGACGATTTCTCTTCCGCCCGCGCAATATTCGGAATCCGCTCGCGCAGAACAATTTTTCCAGCAATTGACCCAGCATATGGAGGACACTCCCGGGATCGAGTCCATCGGCTTTTCCTCCGACCTTCCCACCGAAATGGATTGGGATCACATCTTCACTGTGGAGGAACATCCGACTTTTGCAACAGCGCAAGCCCCACACAGCGCAAACAGTATTGTGCTCGGGAATTACTTCCAGACTTTGGGTGTGCCGCTGATTCGCGGCAGATTTTTCACTCCTGAAGAAGAAAAAGGTCACGCGGACGTCCTCATCATCAGCGCCGGGATGGCTAAGCAATACTGGTCCGGCGAGGATCCCCTAGGCAAACGAGTGAAATGGGGCACCGCGGGATCGAAGGATCCTTGGCTGACCGTCGTTGGAGTTGTCGGCGACGTGAAGCAGGGGGCGCTCGACCAGCCTACACTAGCGCACACCTACGAGCCATATCTGTCGGTCTGCTCACAGAAGAACGCCATGCAAAACAGCTTCTGCAACACTTTGGGCGTGGCCGTGCGCTCGCGCACTTCGCCGACGGGCGTCCTTTCAGGGTTGCAGGCCGCCTTGCATAATATCGATCCGGCCGAGCCGCTCACAAGCGTCAGCACGTTACGCGATGTTCTCGAAAGCTCCATCGCGCCTCGCCGGTTCAATACTTTTCTGCTCACTATTTTCGCTTGTGCCGCTCTTCTGCTTTCTTCGATTGGCTTGTACGGCGTGATTTCCTACTCCGTCGGACAACGCACCCATGAAATTGGCATTCGCATGGCGCTCGGAGCGCAGCCGCGCGACATCTTGCACGTGATTCTCGGCCAAGGATTGAAATTGCTGTCCATCGGTCTGGCAGCTGGCTTGGCCGCTTCGCTGGCACTCACGCGGTTGATGTCCAATTTGCTTTATGGAGTAAGCGCCGCTGATCCACTGACCTTCGTTACCGTCGCAGCATTACTCGTGCTCGTTGCCCTCGCCGCCTGCTACATCCCCGCCCGCCGCGCCATGAAAGTCGATCCAATGATTGCTCTTCGCTATGAATAAGATGGCGCGCAGAAAAGAACCCTTGAAAACAGTCGCTACTCTTTCCTATTCGCGCCGCCTTTGGCGCGATGTGTTCCATTTCTTTCGCGTGCCGATGCGCGCCTGCCCGCCCGCAGCCGCATTCGGCGAAGGCGGGTCGCCTGCGCTATGAGTAGGACATGGTTCAACAATCGTCTTCTTTATTTTCCTATTCGCGCACGCTGTTTGCGCGATGGATTGCGGTTCATTCACCTTCCCATACACGAACTTGCAGCCTTGAGGACACCTAATGGCTCGTAAACGCATGATGGACGATTTTGACGACGACATTCGCGACCATATCGCCCGTGAAACCCAGGACAACATCGACCGCGGCATGTCCTCCGAAGAAGCTCGCACCGCCGCCTTCCGCAAATTCGGCAATGTGCTGCGCGTGAAGGAAGACACGCGAAAAGTCTGGACACTCACCTGGCTGGAAGATCTCGCACAAGATGTTCGCTACGCCTTCCGCATGCTGCGCAAATCCCCGGGATTTACGATTATCGCGGTGCTGACGCTAGCGCTGGGCATCGGCACCAACACCGCTATATTCTCCGTGGTCTACGCGTCGCTGCTCCGACCGTTGCCTTTCACTGACTCTCACGAGCTCGTGGACGTTTGGGGACACAGTTCACTGATCAATTTTCCGAAGCTTTTAATCTCGTTTCCGGATATCGAAGACATTCGTGCGCAGAATACGGTCTTTTCGGGCATCGCGCCATACACCTATTCCAGCATTACGCTGACCGGCAGCGGCGCGCCGCAGCAGCTTGACAGCGCGAAAGTTTCCGCCGAGTTCTTCCCCCTGCTCGGTATGAAACCTCTTTACGGAAGGATTTTCAGCACCGCGGACATGCAGCCCGGTCAGGACCGCGAAGTCATTCTGAGTTACCAACTCTGGCAACAGCAATTCGGAAGCGATATCCACGCACTTGGGAAGAGCATCACGCTCGACGGTAATCCATACACGATTATCGGCGTAATGCTTCCACAGCAGCATCTCGGCTATGCCAATGACGAAAAACTCTGGACGCCTTTCACCCCACCAAAGGAAGAACGCGCCGCACGCAACGATCGCGCAGCTTTCGTCGTTGCTCGTTTGAAGCCCGACACTACTGTGAAACAGGCTCAGGCCGATCTTGATGCCATTGCCGCGCGGCTCGCGAACGCCTACCCAGCTGCCGATAAGGCTGGGGGCTTCCGCGCCGTTTCACTCCAGTCCCGCATAGTCGGCGAC
>JASHYE010000398.1 GCA_030043155.1 Candidatus Acidiferrales bacterium
GTGAACATCGTCCTCATCAACGCGTTTCTTTCATTCCCGGGCATTTTGCTGGCCATTGCATTCGCCGCGTTTCTCGGACCCGGCCTCGGCAACGTCATCATCGCGCTCACCATCACTGGCTGGGCGGGATACGCACGCCTCGCCCGCGCCCAAGTCCTGCAAGCGAAAGAAATGGATTACGTCGTTGCCGCGCGTTCCCTCGGCGCGTCCCACTGGCGAATTTTGTGGCGGCATTTGCTGCCGAACATCATTCAGCCCGTGCTTGTGCAGGGCACCATCGCGCTCGCCGGCGCAATTCTCGCCGAGTCAACTCTCAGTTTTTTGGGATTGGGTGTCCTCGCGCCCATGTCCAGTTGGGGCGCGATGCTCAACGATGCGCGCGGCCATCTCTTCGACGCGCCGCACATGGTCGTTTTTCCCGCGCTCGCCGTTGCCACCGCCGTTCTCGCCTTCAACATGCTCGGCGACGCCCTCCGCGACTGGATGGATCCCCGCACCCGCGCCTACCTAATCGTCACCGATTTAGCGCGCTAGTTGCGCGCGGTCGCGACCGGAGGCTAGAATGCACGTGACGCGACATCGCCTTTTCTATACGCCTGCCCTGAGACATTTTTCGCTTGCTCTGCTAGTTTGGGCGACACTCTGCGGGTCTGCGACGGCGCAAAATACGCAGAAGGACGGAAGTGTCCAGTCCCAACGTATGGCCAGCCAGAATTATTGTATGGTTGTGAAGGGCTACGAAATGACTAGCTCACCCGGTTTATTCCTCGGCGTCATGAATTCTGACCACAACGCATCACAATGGCGCAAGTACCACAGCAAGGATGAACTGCGTAAGGTAAATGCCAACGGGTCGGCCTACGTTTGGATTCGCGATGCGAAGGTTGTCGGTGTGTTTTTCATGTTTCAAGATGAATCAGGGGACTGGGTAAACTACGCATCTTATTGTTTCAGAGAAGATGGCTCCATTGCTGAAGTTGACTCCGTGCTACAAACTTTTTACGGCAACATGCTGGTTAAACGCGCATGGTTCTATGCGCCGCAGGGGGCGTTGCTTGCGAGAACGATGGGCTTCTTCGATCTTCACACGGAGAAACCAAAGACCCCAGATCAAGCTTTTATTGACGAAAAAACACCCCAGTTTCGAGATGTAAAAAGCTTGCCGTTTTCGTCTCTTTTGCCAGATTCAAAGTCTGGAAAATGAGTTGGCCGAACGGACTAACTTCTACGCGAATTCGACGCTAACTTCCGCGCCGCGACTCGCGCCTGTGGCTTTCGCCGCATTACCGCGATTCACAGCCACTTCAAAAAATCCGCTGGAGCCTAAAATCAGAATCGGCTCATTCGGCGCGCCGTTGCCAAACGTCTGCGCCAGCCGCGAAATTTCCGCAGTGCCAACTCGCATTTTGAAATTCGATCCCGCGAGAACTTGCGGCAAATCCTCTTCTCGGAAATTCGTCAGCAAATTCCCGAAATTATCCGCGCGCAGCACCACGCCTTTCACGCCGTTTCCCGCGGGCTTTGGCTTGGGCAGATTGAAGCGCACAAAATCGCTGATCTCTTCGCCGAACGAATTACTCTGCCCATTTTTCGAGAGCCACGCCGCGACGGGAGAAAAAATGTCGCGCCCATGAAATGTGCTGCTGACAGGCTGCAAAAAATAATGCTCTGCAGTGATGTGCCGCACCGCCAGCGCTTCTTCATTTTGGTAAACCATCGACAGCACGCCGTTATCCGGAGCGACAAAATAATGCTGCCCCGCGCTCACCAGCAGCGGACGCCGCTCCGTTCCCACGCCCGGATCCACCACCACCACATGAATTGTCCGCGGCGGAAAAAATCTGTACGCCGTTCCAATCGCCAGCGCGCCATCCAGCAAATCGTACGGCAAAATTTTATGCGTAATATCAACAATTTCCGCGTCCGGCTGGATGCTTAGAATCGCGCCTTTCATCGAGCCGACAAGCGAATCCCCCGTGCCAAAATCTGTCGTGAGCGTGATGACCGGTCGCGCCAAATTTGTCTCCTGAGTGATGCGAAATACAACTCCGGCGCAAGATGCAGTCGCGTTGCACGATGCAATTCACGCCGAGCCTCAGTGTGTCAAACCCGCGCATCGGACGCAATCTGCCGCCGAGTTCCAGTTTCCAGCTTTGAAATCAGCAGGGTGCCGCAAGGTGTTATCCGATTGTCATTCTGATGAGGATGCGACGAGCATCCGACGAAGAATCTGCATTTCTCCTAGAAATACGCAAAGTGCCCGAAAAAACGCGTCGCCGCTACTCCGCCAGCAGCAAACTCTGCGCGTACGGCCACTCCGCGTCAACCCACTGCGCTTCGCACTGAAATCCCGCCCGCACTCCCATTTCTGCCGCTTCGTCGCAACGGTACTTGTGCGAGCTTTCCGTCCAGATCGTCTCGCCTTCATCGAAATGCACTTCAAGCAACGCGCCGCCAATCGTCGCCTTCTGCGCCCGCGTCGAACGCAAATGCATTTCGATGCGCCGCTCCGCAGAGTTGTATCGCGCCTCGTGCGTGAACGAGCCCAAATCGAAATTCCCGTCCAGCTCGCGATTGATCCGCGCCAGCAAATTCAGATTGAACGCCGCCGTCACACCTGCGGGATCATCATACGCCAGCAGCAACTCGCTTACCGATTTCTCGAGGTCCGTGGCGAGCAGCAGAGCATCGCCGGGATGCAAAATTCCGCGAACTTCGCTAAGAAATGTCGCTGCTGCCGGCCGGTCGAAATTTCCAATCGTGCTGCCTAGGAAAAGTACAAGCAGGCATTCTCCCGGTTTTCGCCGCGATGCCACGTCGAGCAAACCATCCAGATACGCGCGCTCGAATCCCACAATGCTCACGGAATCAATTCGCCCCAGCTCCTGCCAGCAGCGCGACAGCGCCGTACGCGAAATGTCGATCGGATAATATGTCACCGGCTGCC